>JAGRPD010000166.1 GCA_020439875.1 Verrucomicrobiales bacterium | reverse complement strand
GATATTCGAACTCACCGCGACCCTGATTGACGATCAGATCTCCATCGATGTTGCTCCAATTTCGTGTTTCATTGGTGTCTCCGAGGATCCGGAGCGCACCACCTTGGAACCGCAGATCCGGTGTGGAGGCACCATTGGTATCATTGGAGGTAAACTGCATGCCCGTGTCACCTGGCACGTCAAAGTCGAATACCAAGTCACCACCGAACATGTTGAGACCAAAATCGAATTGGAAGGTGGAACTGCCATCATCTGCGATGGGATTTTTCTGCATGTTCACCACACCACGTCCAATCTTCGTCAGCTCACCGTCGCGTTCCGTGCCCGGATCCAAAACTCCCAGACGCCAGTTGAGCGTACCCTGACTATCGCGATCTCCCGCAGCGTAGAGCATGATCTCGCGACCACTTTGCAGGCGCTTGCCATATCCACCACCGATGTCGTAAGTCGTGTCGCCAAATTGGGCGGAGCCGTCCAATCCCGAGTATCCGAAGATGGCAAAGTTATCTTCTGAGGAGTCCGTATCGGCTCGGGTGTCGCCGCCATTGACGTTGAACACCTGGCCCGGCTGGGTCATCATCAGAACCGCGCGATTGTCGTTGCCTGTGATGTCATCCACCATGTAAAAACTGGTCCAAAAGTCGCGAAAGTCCCTGCTGTTGACCACTTCATCGTGGAAAAAGGAAATCGATCCGTCAGCAATGCCGTCGTTGTCATCCGTTGCATCGGTGAAACGCAGGATGCCATTGCCGATATCGAGCTTGCCGTTGAATTGCTGACCTGAGCGCTCAAAATTGATCACAAAGTTGTCGCCCAACTCATTGTAAGGATTGAAGCGATCCGCAGAGATGTTGCCACCGTCAATTCGGACGCGCATGTGGAAGTTCTCGTCAGAGAGAGCATCAGCGACTCCATTGCTCACACCGTAGCCGTTGGAGGTGATGGCCGTGCTTCCCACGAGATCGTTGGAGTTGACGGGAGCCAAAGCACCGGTCCCATTTTCTCCGGTGCCGATCTTCACATCGGAGATGATTCCATCAAAGTTGATGACGGAACTTTCACCATAAAACTGGAAGGTCTGCGGATCTCCGTTGAAACCATCCGAGGTGATTTTGGTCACATCATCTTGGTAGATGTTGACGTTCTGCAGGTTGAGGATCGTACCCACCTGCTGGGAAACTTGAACGGTACCGAAGGCTTCCCCCAGTTGGTCCACATTGCTGAGGATGATGTCGGAATTGGCCACCGTTCCCTGACCGGCCTCGACCCGCAGAGGAGTCGCTGTGGTGCCCGTGGTTGTGCCCTCGCCAGCACCGGCGATCATATTGATCCCATCGATCGAGGCACCATCACGAATGATGAAGTAGCCATTGGCTTCGACGTGGATCTCGTTGGTGTTGGCCAAAGTAGCACCGCCACGCAGATTGAAGGCACCTTCATTGATGGTGAGATTTCCACCACCGAGATCGGCATCGCCGTGGAAATAGACCCAGTTGGGTGCCGAGACGGTGAGGCCGCCCGCTCCCGTCACAATGTCTGAGGTGATGTAGGCGGAGTTGTTGTTGCGATTTTTGATGAATCCTTCTTCGCCAAAATCGATCGTGCCGCCGGTAATGAAGATATCATTGGTTCCTTCCTGAACTTTGTTGGGGTTGGTCCCAGCATCGGAGCCGATGACGTCATTGCTGGCAGTCTGCCGACCGAAGACGAGGACTCCCGAATTGATGGTGAGCGTGGAGTCTTCATCGATAGCCAGGGTACGGCGGAAGTTGTCGTTCCCCCCTTGCTGCGCATTGTTGAGACCCGTGAGGTAGGCCGAGTTGATCGTGACGTCGTCCATGATCAAACGACCTGACTCAAAGTCTGCTCCATCCACTGTGGCACTGATGGTCGGTGTATCCTGAGTGAAATACCACATGACGTTGGTGTCCGTGCCATTGGTGGTGTTCCAAGTGGCATCGAAGACCTGCTCGGAGCCACCGGTCATCACCCCCGTGGCGTCGAGGAATTCGAAGGTCGGAGAACTCGGATCGTGATCCAGGGGGCGCAGGGTGCTGCCGTCGAGACCTGCGATACGGCCTCCCATGTTGTTCGAAATATCGATGGTGACCCCGCGCACCACACTGATGTTGGTGGAGCCCGCTGAACCGCCGCCGCCCACGAGGTTGCTGCCGAGGGCCACTCCGTTGTCTGCCACCGTCACGCTGTATTCGGCACCTGTGAGGGGAAGCGCGGCTTGGTCATAGCCATCCTCAACACGAATGCGCAGCTCAGAGCCTGCCGCCCGTGTGATGCTGGCCACCGTCAGCGCGATCTGCCCGGCTGTGGTGCCATTGTTCAAATCAAACTCAATGGCCGGGCGCCCGTTGACGACCTCTACCGCGCCGACCGTTTCAGAGACCGAACCGGTCGCACTGCCGACGATTTCGAGTTTCCCCAAGTCCTGAAGCACGATCTTGGCGGCGTCGTTGATGCGATCATTGTTGATGGCTCCAGTGATGCTCGCCAGCGCGCCGTCGCCATCGGTGAGGGTATCCGCATTCTCCAATACGAGCGTGCCGTTGTTGTAAATCCGGACTTCAGAAACTCCCGAGAAGGCACCATTCGCGCCGACGAGTTCGACCCCTCCGAGGTTGCCGCCGTTGTCATCGCTTTGCTGACCCACACCGAGCACACCGGTGAAGGTGTTGTTGTTGGAAAAGACCGCCCGTCCGTTGTCATCCTTGTGCAGCTCACCCGACCCGCTGATGACGCCGCTGAAGAGGAAGGTTTCGGAGTTGTTGTTGGCGCGGTTCAATTGCAACTGGTTGCCGCTGCCCGAGACCACGATGTCAGGTTCAATCGTGACTTCGCCACCACCGGATCCGATGCTGGAGTTCATGATGGAGAGGATGCCCGTATTGAGCTGAATGTTGCCACCGACTTCACTGGTGGCACTGGTGCCGGTGTAGGTGCTGGAGATATTGGCTCCGGTGTTGTTGCGATACAAACGCAGCACCGGAATCACTGAGCGATATCCCTCTGTGATGGTGCCCGTGCCGACGATGATGTTGTTTTGCACCTGGAGCACGCCGACTCCATCCGGATCGGTATTGTCACCATCGATTCGCAGCTCGCCTTCCTCGACATACAAGTCCTTCACACCAATCAAAGAACCGTTCGTCGCAAAGGTGTCGTCGTTTTCATCAAAGAACAGAATGCCCTGACCGCGCTTCCAGAAGTCCGCACCACCTGTGATTCCCGGATTGACGACCATGGGGCTATCGATGCGGAAATTGAAAAAGCCATCGAACACAAATCCATCCGCATCATCCAGATAGACAGGAACCTGAATGGCATCGCCACTGTTGCCGTAGTTCACGTCGCTGCCGACCGAGAGAATGCCATTCACGTCTTGAGTCCCAAGATTGTCGATGCCGTGATACAGGGCCGTCACCTGCCCGTCCGCACCGTAGGGGTCTGCGGTGTGGTCGGTGGAGGTGTTGAGAATCAGCCCTTCCGTTTGGCCATTCACGGGATTGTTGGTGGCGTTGGTGAGGATCAGGGCACTACCGGTATCCCGGTCCCCAAAGCGCAGCGTCCCCACTGTCATGGATCCCGTGGTCGCGTTGATGGTGATTTCCCGAGTGATGCTGTTGAAGCCATTACCCGCATCACCATTCAACTCGACCACATCCGTCGGAGCGACCAAAGTCGTCGGCGGCACCGAGCTACCCGCCCAACTGCCGGCGTTATTCCAAGGAGATTCCGCCTCTCCGAAATCGACATCATCCGCGATCCATCGGTAAACCGTTTGAGCGTGGGCCGTGGACGACCACTGAGAGGAGGCTGTGAACGCCAGCAAAGGGAGCAGCACGCGCGCGCAGTGCTTGCAATGGCGAAGAAGGTAGGAGAGTTGGCGGAGCATGTATTTTAGTGCGGATGGCACCAGCCGATCCGGATCACCATGGGGGTTTCTCCAGACGGATGGCTCAACACATCTTGCCTCAACCGTTAAGGTTCAGGCTATTGGGTTGAGATTATGCACTTCACTAACCACTCTCCCTCAGTTCATGGTTCGCCATTCACGTAGCACCAAATCAATCCTCTCCACTATCTCTTTGCAGGATAAATTGGAACATCAATCCAAACGGCATGCACTCGCACGATGCCGCTCTCTCAGCTTCTAAACCATCCATTCAAGACTCCCGCAATTACGGAACCTTGATCCACAAAGGCGACGACCAGCCCATGTTGCCGTCGGCTTGCTCGATTCGCAGATAGTATCGATTCTCACCCGCGAGCGGAGCCGCGTCCGTCCATTGAAGATCCACGGAGTGCCCCTTTGCGGCGGGTTGGATGACATGGAGGTCGATCTCGTTGCGGACGACCGTCACCCGGGTGAGCGGTGCGGTTCCCTCGATGTGGATGTCGAGAGCGATCGGCTCGCCCTTCGTGTGAGAGAAGACTTCTCCCATCAAATGATCACCGCTGCTGAGTTGAATAAAAATTTTGTCCGTTGCGGCACAGGTGCGCCGGGCGGTGAATCCCGCGATGATGCCTTCCCGGGTGATTTCTTCCACATAGACACCACCAAACGAGGTGTGGGTGGAGATGTGATCGCTGCACGCAAACACACCGAGTTTGTGCCCCACCGCGAGTGCCTTTTGATAGACGCCGTTGTTGTATCCTGGGTGTTTCGCGAACCCCGCATCGAAGTCCACGATGGGCGCGGGCGGCTTGGGATGCTCGTCCCCTGCGAGACGATGCGGTGTATAGGGCTCGCCGACGCGGAGACCGACGGTCGGCTGCGGCAGGCCGAGACCTTCGTAGCTGACGCGCGCGCCTTGGAAGATTTCCACGAGGTTTTCCCGCTCATTGTCGATGCCATCTGGGTAGGCCGTCCAGTCAGTGCCCATGCCTGTGGCGCCGGTGTGGCTAATGATGGCGCAGGGCTTGCCGTAGCGATGGAGGAGATCCCAAACCTCGGTGGGATGGATTTCGCCGATGCCAGCCTTCACCGGCAGGTCGGCCTGATACGGTGAGGCGCGATAGAGGGCACGGTTGATATAGACGATGGGTGCGCCGCGCTGTGCAAACACGAGGTTGCGATGGCCCCAGGGGAATCTCTGCTCGCGCTCGTAGGCGTAGAGGGAAGTGAAATGGCCTGGGGCAAAAAAGACATCCACCTGCCGCTGGGTGTGCCACCACTCATAGGGATCGTATTTTTTGGCGATGTCGGTGTGGTCCGAGGTGCCGAGAAAATCGAGACCCGCCAGATCATAAGCGTAGCGATAGGCCTCGACCACGCAGCCATCGAAGCCGGTGCGGCAGTTCGAGATATCGGTGTGGCGATGCAGATCCCCCCAGAGCAAGTGGTACGTTTTGCCGCCGATCGTCCAGGTGTGATGATCGTCCAAAGAGCGGGGCGGTGTGGGTTCGTTGAGGTAGGGTTTGGGAGCAGCCGCGCGCGCGATTTCGCCAGCTGCGGGGAGGTTGGGCGCTGAGGCTTGGGGATCGAGCCGGGCGGCGAACACGCTGGCGGTGCGGCACGCTTTGCTGGTGCGCAGGTCCGAGGGCCAGGCAAGCCAAAGATCGCCCGATGCAGACTCCGCCCACTCCTGATGGCGATCTTGGCCCATGGTGCTGTCGGGAAGTGCGACGGGCTCTTTCCATGCAGCGGTGACAGGATCATAGCGACAAACGGCGGCCCGCCAGAACACATTGGAAAAGTAGCGGTAGGCCAGCCAGACCTCTCCATGGGAACAATGGACCGAGGGCAAATTGACCGCGAAGCCGGGTGAGGGTTCCGGAGCCGGAGTGGGGCGTCCGCGATCCGGCACGGGCACCTCCGTGAAAATGCCCGAAGCCACATCGTAACGACCGAGCACGAGACGTTTCGAGGCATTGAAACCCATTTCATTTTCGTGCCCGCGTGCGTCGAGTCCCCACTGCTGGCGACCGCGCTCCGCCGCGATCCAGAGGCCGCCATTCGCATCCGCACAGATGGAGGCACGGGCTTCGTAGTCCGGCGTCGCGACGAGAGATCTGTCCTCGACCGCTCCATCGAGAGTGATCCGAGCCAGACGCAGGTTGAATTCGGAGCCGGCGGAGTTGTCATAAACCACCCAGGCCTCATCACCGAGGATGGCGATGCGCGGCTCCCAGCTACCGCCGGATTCGTTGGGAAGGGTGATGGTCTCCGACCACTGACCTCGGGCATCGACGCGCCGCGCCTGGATCCTCGAAGCTCCAGGACTGACGCGCTGCCACACGGCCCATACCCCACCGCCCGGCGCGGTGGCGGCATCGACGAAGCTATGCCCCGCATCGGGCGAGGCCGCGACCTCCTCTTCGGCTCCCAGTTTTCCGTCTGCGAAATGCCGAGCGCGGAGCGTCATGACGTTGTCCTCATTGACCTGCGCCCACAGGCACCACAGACCTCCCTCGCCGTCCGCCGCCAAAGCGGGCTGGTGGAGCATTCCGGGATTTGATACCACCGCCACACGCTCCAACTCCGCACCGCGACGTCGCGCCAAGATGAGACGATCGGCGTCCTTTTCATGCTCGATGAAAGCGACCCAAATCGCTCCATCCCGCGTGATGGCCAGATCGGGGAAATCGCGGTGAATGACGGCGTCTGACGTCGATGCACGATCCAGCAGCTTCGCCAAGACCTGAGGTGGACGGCTCGCCGGGCCAGCCTTGGCGCGCCCCTTGGCTTTGGCCTTGGCCTCACCCTTCGCAGGTGACACCTGCGCAGCGGCGGGAGCGGGCGCGACGACGACGAGGAGGAGCAGGAGGCAGAGCTGACAAAACTTCATGGCATCGACAACGCCACCGCCGCCCCGCATCTTCACACCATCCGCACCTGGGTCACTCGGTGGCCCAGCCTTTGGCTCGCTCGAGAGCGCGTCGCCATTCGGCCCGACGGGCGGTGCGCTGTGCCTCACGCCAGCGGGGTTTGAAGCGGGCCTCCGGCTTCCACACCTGATCCAGCGCCGACGCCGATTTCCACACCCCGACGCCCAAACCCGCCAGCAGGGCTGCCCCCAACGCCGTGGTCTCCGTGACCACCGGACGCTGCACAGGCACGCCGAGCAGGTCAGACTGCATTTGCATCAGCAGACCGTTGTTGCTCGCCCCGCCATCGACGCGGAGTTCTCGGATGTCGATGCCGCTGTCCTTGCGCATCGCTTCCAAAATGTCGGCCACCTCCAAGGCGATGCCTTCGAGCGCCGCGCGCGCGATGTGCGCCCGCGAGGTCCCGCGCGTCATGCCCACCAGCGTCCCTCGCGCATACGGATCCCAATGCGGAGCCCCGAGCCCGGCAAAGGCAGGCACCAGGAAGACTCCGCCTGTATCGGTCACTTGCGCAGCCAGCGCTTCCACCTCCGCCGAGTTTTTGATGATGCCCAGGCCGTCTCGCAGCCATTGCACCACGGCACCAGCGATGAAAATGCTACCCTCCAGAGCATACTCGATGGGGCCATCTCCCAGCTTCCATGCCGCCGTCGTGAGCAGCTTGTTTTTCGATGAAATCCGCCGCTGCCCCGTATGCAGCACCATGAAACAACCGGTACCATAAGTATTCTTCACCATGCCGGGTTTCACGCAGCGCTGGCCAAACAACGCCGCCTGTTGATCCCCCGCGATGCCAGCAATCGGAATCTCCCCGCCGAGCAGCGTGGTGGTGCCAAAGACTTCACTGGAAGATCGGATCTCCGGCAACAAGGACGCAGGCACTCCAAATAGATCCAGCATCTTGGGATCCCAACGCCCCTTGGACAGATCCATCAGCGACGTGCGCGCCGCATTGCTCACATCGGTGGCATGCACGCGCCCTGAGGTGAGCTTCCACAGCAACCAGCAATCGATCGTGCCAAAAGCGATCTCGCCCCGCTCCACCCGCCGCCGCAAACCCTTGTGATGATCCAGCAGCCAGCGAATCTTGCTGGCCGAAAAATAGGCATCAATCACCAACCCCGTGGTCCGGCGCACCGTCGTCTCATGGCCCTCCTTTTTTAACCCATCACAAAAACCCGCCGTCCGTCGATCCTGCCAAACGATGGCTGGAGCCACCGGCTCACCGGTTTTGCGATCCCAGAGCACCACCGTCTCACGCTGATTGGTGATGCCGATGGCTGCGACGTCTGCCGGCTTCAGCTTCGCCTTTTTCAAGGCCGCCTTGGCCACCGCCAGCTGCGTCTGCCAAATCTCCGCCGCATCATGTTCTACCCAGCCCGGTTTGGGGAAATGCTGAGCAAACTCCCGTTGCGCGGTCGCGACCAATCGACCATGGAGATCAAAAACAATGGCACGGGAACTCGTCGTACCCTGATCCAGGGCGAGCAGGTGGGTGGCAGGCATAAGGCGCATTGAATCACGCCACCGTCACTTTGGCGAGAGCCATTGTCGAAAGGTGCGGAGCCAGACAAGCATCCATGGTTGCCATCGCAGGCACCTCTTCCCTCAACATCCCCGAGTCTGCAATCGCTGCACCGCACCCTTCATCCTCAGAGCAGCGCCGGAGCCTGGAGCAGCAGCGGCGGAGGCGACGCGGGCTACGGAGGTCACAACTGTGGGGGAGGAAGTTGCAGAGGAGGAGGCTGTGCCGATTGCGGAAATTGAGCTTCAGCAGAAACCGCATCCCAGCACCGGCGGTGACTCCTCGTCAACGAAGGATCCCGCCCCCCAGCCTACTGGCCCTAAAGGCAAAAGAATGAGGGCAGAAGAAAGCCTCTCTCCATCAACGATCATTTCCCTCCCCATCTCCCACGCTCCCAACCCAAAAAGCACCAAGCCCAATCCACGCCCAAAGAATGCAGATCGGATTCACCGCCGCAAAAGCACGCAGAGGACGCAAACCGACCTATGATTCAGTTTTGCGCTCCTTGCGCTCCTTCGCGGCCCATCCAATCCCACTTCAAAACACAAAGGACATCGTCACCCAAGGGGACGTATCCCGAACCAACCCTAGCATCCACCCCCAACCTCCACTCCCGACCTCACTTTTGTCTTCCCGTCCGCTGTTTCCAGACTCCGTCTTCGCCTTTATCCCTCCCTAAGGACTCTCGGTTTTCGCTGCTTTCGTGGGCTAAAAATTCCGTGAGATCAAGCGTTGTTGACTGTTTTGCTGCAAACTTATCAAACTTATCAAACTTATCCGCAAACTTATCCCCCCCTCCGCGCAGCGGCTTAGTTCAACGTCGTTTCCATTGCGTTAATCAATTATTCGTCTGACCCCGGCACCAAATTCTCTAAAATACTGATTTGTTTAGAGGGGTCCTTATTTTCATAGTCACGAACATGCATGATAAACATCGTCAATAGTTCTCCGTCTGGCGACACAAGACATTTGGCCATCCAGCCTATTCTTATCGTTCGATCTGTTCGGAGAATTGAATCATCTTGCTCGGCCTCATACTCGAACGGGCGGACTGGGTAAAGGAAATAAATCCGATTTTTCGATTCTTCAATTTCATGGGAATATACCAAATCACCTTCAACAATAGATTGAAGTTTTTGAAAAGGTTGGGATCTACCGAAAATTCCATGAGAGTAAGCCAGAAGAAGAATATGTATCTTTTCAACGGTTATTTTGTCTAAATAATCTCCAATTTGTTTTGCCAATTCTAGATCCATTTCCTTCCAATTAATTTCTTCCACATACGTTCGAGCGAGCATGGTCAATTCATTGTATGCGGCCTTAACTTCCTCCAAATCGTTCATTGGACGATTTCGAGCTTCCTTTAAAACAAGAAACCACCCGAAAAACGCCAAATTCACCACTAGACTCAAGCACAGGCTTAATTTGATTTTATCTTGCATTTAACACACCACATTTTGTCTTTGTACTTATCATAATTTGGCTCATGCCCACTAACGACAATCACTTGCGGACGGTCCTTTAGTGGGACTCCTGCCATAGCTGCATTAAGACTCCCAGCCTGCGAATTATATTCCCGGTGATTCATCCAAGCGTACGTCTGCGTGGAGGGCATATATGTTACGTAGTTGAAGTCAGTGCCATTTTTACCATCTAACGCCTCCACACTGTCGTTTGGAATCCGGCCAGTAGCAGGGACCACTATCTTCGGTTTTTTTCCATCCTTATATTTACCTTGCTTCGTAAAATACGCCGGCACAGTACAGGCTGGACAATTCTTACCTTCGCTTTCAGCCTCTTCTCGAGTGTTAAAACATTTCACACCCTCTTCATCTTCTGGATTCGGTTTTGAAGGTATCATATTCCCCTGATAAATCGAGCAGAGGCCGATGCATCCTCTGTCTAGCAAGCGTCTTGCCCACGTAGGTATTCCGCCTGGGTGTTGCTCCTTAGGAAAGATTTTTTTCTCCGCCTCCTCGCGGGTAGCCCTATTTGACGGGAAGTCCCTAAAGTCAAGAGGAACGGGGTCCATGCTGAGATGATCATAATAAAAATAAACTGCATTCAAGCAAAACTCATAACAATTCGTTCCGCCCATCTCCCCAATCGGATCCCTTGACGGCCACCTTCCTTGCGCAGCATCTAAGTATCGATATCCATAATAAACCAATCCCGTTTCTTCATCCACGGGTTTGGTACTGAACTGATGTCGGTGACGTTGGGCTCGGGGACCTTGCTGCATGACGGTTTGGCCGAAGGGACTGTAGTCGTAACGGCCGACTACGTCCCCGCTTGGGCCGTCGATCAGGGTGGTGATGTTGCCGTTGCCGTCGTAGGTGGTGGCGAGGTGGGCTTGATCGCCATTTGCTGAGGTTTGCTGGACTAGCAGCAGACCGCCGACTCCGCCTGCTCCTTGCGGAGTGCCGCTGAGATCCAGGCCCCAGGCGTAGAAGCGGGT
>JAGRPD010000165.1 GCA_020439875.1 Verrucomicrobiales bacterium | reverse complement strand
GCGCAGCGCGATCTCACCCCGGTTGGCGACGAGTACCTTGCGAAACATAGAGAGAGGGGAAAGGGAGGGCCGCCCGGCAGCCGCGCCGCAGTCAGCAGGGCGGCGGCGTCAGGCGTAGGCGGGATCGGGGGGGGCGTTAGGCTTTCAATTCGAACAACGGCTGGCCATACTGGACGGGCTTGCCATCCTCCACCAGCACGCGGGCGACGACGCCCCGCCGCTCGGCTTTGATCTCGTTCATCACCTTCATCGCCTCGATGATGCAGACGGTGGTGGATTCATCGATCGTGTCTCCGACCTTGACGAAGTTTTCTTCATCGGGGCCGGGCGCACGGTAAAAGGTGCCCACCATCGGGCTGTTGACCGTGGGGCCGCTGGGTTCGTCCGAGGACGAGGCCGCCGCGTCGCTGGTCTCGCCCGCCGGGGCGGGAGCGGCGGAGGCAGGTGCCGCTGCTGGCGCGGCGGCGTAGGGAGCCATGGCCACCGGTTGTGAGGCGGGCATGGGGAGGTGTTTGAGCAGGTTTTTGGCAGCTTCAAAGTCGGAGCCGCGGCGCAGCTCGATTTTGGAGCCTTCCTGCTCGAAGTGAAAATAGCTGAGATCGTTCTCTGCCATCAGAGATACAATTTGACGAATTTGCTTCAGATCCAAGGTCGTTCCTCCTTTGGGGTCGGGTTTCAGTTTCGGGATTGAGATGTTTGAGGGGGTCCGAGAAAACGGTTCAGAATGCCGATGTTACGTGACTGTCCGAGGCCTGCAAGAACAAAGCAGTCGAGGGGTAGGGCACCCGGAGGGCCTCCGTCCATCAAAGCGACACGGGCGGATCGAGCGAGAGCGAGCCTGACTCGCCCTCTTTTCCAGCGTTCCACATCCTCCGCCGAGAGCAGGTGCCCCGAGGGCGAACGCCGCCTCCCAGGGCCACGGACCCATGGCGAAAACGAACTGCCGGGCCCAGCACCGCTCGGGGTGCTGACGGGATTTTCCATCCCGCCGCGCTTCATGTCCCAAGAATGGGAGCAAGGCGCGGGCGGGGGCTGGCGTAAATGTCCGGTACTTCTCCATCCTGCGCAGCACCTCTGCCCTCCCTGGGCCTCTGCGCGGGGCGTCCTTCCGTTTCCCTTTATTCGCCATGTTTGATTTCCTCGCTGATCAACGCGCCAATCTCTGTGGGGGCAGTCATCTGTCTCGCCGCGAGTTTCTCACCGTTGGCGCACTCGGTGCGGTGGGCCTGTCCCTGCCGCAATATCTGGCCGCGAAACAGGCGGGGGCAGTGAAGGCGGGGCGTGATCAGCGCTCCTGCATCATGATTTTCAACCTGGGCGGCCCCAGCCATGTGGATCTGTGGGACATGAAGCCGGATGCGCCCTCCGAGGTGCGCGGCCCGTTCAAACCGATCCGCACCAAGTCTTCCGAGTTCGAAGTCTCCGAGATCCTGCCCCTGCACGCGAAGATCGCCGACAAATTCTCTCTGATCCGCAGCTGCTACCACAGCGGCGCGGCGGTGCATGACGCGGGCTGGCAGATCATGCAGACCGGGCGGCGCTTCACCGGCGGCATCAACACCCCGCACGCAGGTTCGGTGGCCTCCTACCTGATGCGGCAGCGCTCCGACCTGCCGCCCTTCGTCGTGCTGCCCGAGCTGATGGGGCGCGGCGGCGGCAATCTGCCCAATGGCCAAGCCGGTGGCTTCCTCGGCAAGGCGTACGATCCCTTTGCCCTGATGGCGGATCCCAGCACCGAAAATTTCAACGTGCCAGACCTGCTGCCGCCCGATCAAATCGGTGCCGCCCGCCTGCAACGCCGGCGCAGCATGCGGGAAATCGTCGAGTCTGCGGTGCGCAACTTTGAAACCTCCGAGGACGCCCGTCTCTACGACGACAACTTCCACGCCGCCTACCGGATCATGACCAGCCCGGCCGCGCGCGAGGCCTTTGACCTGGGAAAGGAACCCAAAAAAATCCGCGAGCGCTACGGCATGAATCGCGTGGGCCAATGCATGCTGCTGGCGCGGCGGCTGGTGGAGAACGGCGTGCGATTCGTGACCGTGAACACCTTTTTGACCGTGTTCAACGAGCTGTCCTGGGACATCCACGGCTCCAAGCCCTTCATCAATGTGGATCAAATGAAGCACGACGTGGCTCCGATGTACGATCAGGCCTATTCGGCGTTGATTGAGGATCTCGACGCCCGCGGCATGCTGGAGGACACTCTGGTGACGGGGCTGTGCGAGTTTGGCCGCACGCCCAAGGTGAACCCCGCGGGCGGCCGCGACCACTGGCCGCAGTGTTTCACCGTGTCCTTCGCCGGGGGCGGCGTGAAAGGCGGCCGCGTGGTGGGCAAGAGCGACCCCATCGGAGCCTTCCCCGCCGAGCGCCCCGTGACGCCGGGAGACGTGGTGGCCACCATTTTCTACAGTCTGGGGCTGGATCCCGAGAGCCATCTGCCGGGTCCCGCCGGGCGGCCCTTCCCCCTGACCGATTTTGGCACCCATCCGGTGAAGGAGTTGTTCTCATGAAAAAAGCGCACCGTTGGCTCTGGATCGCGGGCAGCGCGCTGCTGGCCGCAGCCCCCACGCAGGCGGAGGATGCCTTCCGCCTGCTGCCGGAAGAAATCACCCTGCACGGACAGGAGGCCCAGCATCGGGTGATCGCGGTACCGATGCATGGCGACTTCGCCGGACCCGCCGTCAAAGTGAAACTGACCAGCAGCGATCCCGCCGTGGTGCGGGTGAGCCCCGCCGGACTGCTGCTGGCCGCAGGCGATGGAGAGGCCATCGTCACCGCCACCTCCGCAGCGGGTGAGACCGCGCGTCTGCCCGTGCGAGTGGAAGGCTGCGCGCAGCCAGAGGTGTGGAGCTTCCGCCATCACGTGCAGCCCGTGCTGACCAAGGCCGGTTGCAACATGGGTGCCTGCCACGGTGCCCTGGCTGGTAAAGGCGGCTTCCTCCTCAGCCTGCGCGGTTACGACACCGAGGGCGACTATTTTTCCATCACCCGCAGCGCCCGTGGTCGCCGCGTCGAGACCGCCGCACCCGCCTACTCCCTGCTGCTGACCAAACCCACCGCCGCCGCCGCGCACAAGGGCGGCAAGCTCATCCAGCCTGGCTCGCGCGACTACCGCATCCTGGCGGAATGGATCGCCGCCGGCTGCGCCCCACCCACAGCGGAAGACGCGCGGCTGGAGCGGATCGAGGTCCAACCGCCTCTCTCCCTGCTGCAGCCGGGCGATGAGCAACCCCTGCTCGTGCTGGCGCACTACGACGATGGCCGCGTGGAAGACGTCACCCACTGGGCCAAGTTCACCTCCTCCAACGAGGTGGTGGCAGCCGTCGATGAAAAAACCGGTCTCGTCAAAGTCGTGGGCCATGGCGAAGGTGCGATCACGGCCTGGTTCGACAGCCAAATCGTCCTCGCCCGAGTGACCTCGCCCTTCCCCAACGACGTGCCCGCCACCGTCTATGCCACCGCCCCCAGGCGCAATTTCATCGATGACCTGGTGCTGGCCCAGCTGGCTCGGCTGAATTTGAAGCCCTCCCCTCGGGCCGATGACACCGACTTCCTGCGCCGTGCCTACCTCGACACCATTGGCCGCCTACCCACGCCCCAGGAGGTGCGGGATTTCCTGAGTTCATCCGCCCACGACAAGCGGGATCGCGTCATCGACCAGCTGCTGCAGCGCCCCGAGTTTGTGGACTACTGGACCTACCGCTGGGCTGATCTCTTCATGATCAGCGGCCGCCTCCTGCGCCCTGATGCGGTCAAGGCCTACTACGAGTGGCTGCGATCAGCCGTGGCCCAGGACCTGCCCTGGGATGAGATGGCCCGCCAGCTCGTCACCGCCTCAGGCAGCAGTTTGACAAATGGCGCAACGAACTTTTACGCCGTCAATCAAGAGCCCGAAACCATGGCGGAAAACCTGAGCCAGACCTTCATGGCCCTCTCCATCAACTGCGCCAAATGCCACAACCACCCGCTGGAAAAATGGACCAATGACCAATACTACGCCTTCGCCAATCTCTTCGCCCGCGTGCGAGCGAAGGGCTGGGGAGGTGACTCCCGCAATGGCGACGGTGCCCGCACCCTCTACGTGGAGCCCCGGGGAGACCTCATCCAGCCCCGCACCGGTCACGCCCAGCCGCCCGCTCCGCTGGATGGCCAGGGCATCGATCCGAATGCCCCCGCCGACCGCCGTGGCCCGCTGGCGGATTGGCTGACCTCGCCGGAGAATCCCTACTTCACCCGCGCCATCGCCAACCGCGTCTGGGCCGCGTTTTTCGGCCTCGGCATCGTCGATCCCGTCGATGATCTGCGGCAGTCCAACCCCGCCAGCAATGAGCCCCTGCTGAATGCTCTCGCCGACTATCTCGTGGCCAACGACTTCCAGCTCAAGCCCCTGATGCGCGCCATCCTCACCAGCGAGACCTACCAGCGCTCCAGCACCACCCTGCCCGAGAATGCCGGAGAAACCCGCTACTTTTCCCGCTGCTACCCCCGCCGCCTCATCGCCGAAGTGCTGCATGACGCCGTCTGCGATGTGACCGACATCCCCAGCAGCTTCACCCGCGTGCTGCAGGCCGATGGCAGCACTCAGGAGACCAAATTTTATCCGAAAGGCACCCGCGCCGTGCAGCTCTATGACTCCGCCGTCGAGTCCTACTTCCTGAAAACCTTCGGCCGCAATGATCGCGACATCGCCTGCGAGTGCGAGCGCTCCACCCAGCCCAGCATGGTACAGGCGCTGCACCTTTCCAACGGCCACACCCTCAACGCCAAACTCACCGCCAAAGAAGGCCGCATCTCGAAGCTGCTGGCAGAGAAAAAAGATCCCGCTAGCCGCGTTGATGAGGCCTTCCTCCTCTGCCTTTCCCGCCACCCCACCGCCGCCGAGCGCGCCCCTCTGGTGGCCCTGCTGAAAACCACGCCCGAGGCCGATCAACACGCCGCGCTGGAGGATCTCTTCTGGGCGCTGATGACCAGCCGAGAATTTCTTTTCCAACACTGAGCCCACCACGCGTGGATGTCCCCCCCTGTTTGAGATGACCCATCGTGCCCTTGCCTTTCTGCTGCTGGTATCGACTGCCCCAGCCGCCGCGCCGCGCTTCCATGAAGACGTCGCGCCCATTTTGCGAGACTACTGCCTCGGCTGCCACAATCGCGATGATCTGGACGGCGATCTCTCCGTGGAGACCTTTGCCGACCTCATGAAGGGCGGAGAAAGCGGCACCGCCATCACCCCCGGCGACGCCGCGCGCAGCTTCCTCATCCGCACCGTGACCAAGCAGGAAAAACCGCGCATGCCACCCGCCAAAGAGCCGCAGCCCAGCGCCCAAGACATCGCCCTGCTGAAGGCCTGGGTGCAGGTCGGCGCACCCGGTCCCCAGCCCGAGGCCGACCTCTCCCTGCGCTCCACCCTCATCGTGCCCGATCTCGCCGCTCAGCCTGGCGTGGCCCAGCCGATCGCCGCGTTGGCTTGGTCTCCCGATGGGAAATCCCTCGCCATCGCCCGCTACGGCGTCATCGAGATCCATGACGCTGCCAACGGCCAGATCCAGCATCGGCTCGATGGTGAAACCGGCAAGATCAACTCCCTGCGCTACTCCGCTGACGGCTCACGCCTCCTCGCCGCCAGCGGCATCACCGGACTGCGCGGCGTCGCCACCTTGTGGGATCCGCGCCAGGGCAAAAAAATCCGCGAGTTTGGCGACGGCAGCCGAGACATCTTCTACGCCGCCGAGCTTTCTCCCGATGGTCGCCTCCTTGCCGCCGCAGGTTACGACCGCGTCGTGCGGGTTTGGGAGCTGGAAACCGGCCGCGCGCTTCACGCCATCGACGTCCACACCGGCGCGATTTTTGACCTCGCCTTTAGTCCCGACAGCCAGTTGCTCGCCAGCGCGAGTGGCGATGAGACCGTCAAAATCTGGCGCATGAGCGACGGCCTGCGCATGGACACCCTGAACCAACCCACCGATGTCCAATCCGCCGTCCTTTTCACTCCCGATGGCCGCTTCATCCTCGCCGCCGGCGCGGACAACCGCATCCGACTCTGGCGTCTCATTTCCAAAGACAAACCCCGCATCAACCCGCTGCTGCACGCCCGTTTTGCCCATGAGGACGAGGTGGTGCGCCTGGCTTTGACCCCCGATGGCCATCGTCTCGTCTCCGCCTCAGCCGATGGCACGCTGAAAATCTGGACCGTACCCGATCTCGAAGTCACCCACGTCATCGGAGACCAGCCCGATCTCGTCCAGGCCCTCGCCATCGCGCCCGATGGCAGCACCGTCGCCGTCGGTCGCGCGGATGGCACCCTCCAGCGCTACCCGCTCGACGCACGCCCCCAGCCCTCGCCCGCTCCTCTCGCCGCCGCAGCCCCCACGGAGAAAACTCCATCTCCAGCGCCCGCCCCCCAGCCCGCTGCCCCCTCCTCCGTCAACGACGCCGAGCCCAACAACCGCCCCGCTCAGGCGCAACCCCTCCCCCTTCCTGCCAAGATCCACGGCGTCATCGGCGCGCGTGGAGATGTCGATGCCTACCGCTTCTCCGCCCGTGCTGGCGACGCCTACCTCTTCGAAGTCAAAGCCGCGCAAACGAAATCCCCGCTCGACTCCAAGCTCGAAATTCTCGACGCCCACGGCCAGCCCGTGCCCCGCGTCTTGCTCCAGGCCGTGCGCGACTCCTGGTTCACCTTTCGCGGCAAGGACTCCGATGTCAGCAACGACTTCCGCGTGCAAAACTGGCAGGAGATGGACCTCAACGACTACCTCTATGCCAATGGCGAGGTGGTCCGCTTCTGGCTCTACCCCCGCGGCCCTGACTCCGGATTCAACGTCTATCCCGGCACCGGCAAACGCCACACCTTTTTCGATACCACTCCCCTCAGCCACGCCCTCGGCGAGCCCTGCTACATCGTCCGCCCGCTGCCGCCCGGCAGTGATCCCATCGCCAACGGCCTGCCGGTTTTCACCCTCTACTATGAAAATGACGACGACTCCGAACGCCGTCTCGGCAAGGACTCCGTGCTGCACTTCACCGCCCCCACCGAAGGCGAGTACACCCTCCTCCTGCGCGATGTGACCGGAGCTGGTGGAAAAGACTTCACCTACGAGCTAGATGCCCGCATCCCGCAGCCCGATTTCACCCTGCAGGCCTCCGGTCTCAGTGGAAAAATGAGCCCCGCCAGCCGCCGCGAGGTCAGCTTTGAGATCGAACGCCGCGATGGCTTCGAGGACACCGTAGAACTCTCCGTCTCCGGACTTCCCCCCGGATTTTCTCTGCGCTCCCCCTTCACCATCGAAGCCCAGCAAACCACCGCCAAAGCCGTGCTCGAAATCGCAGCCGATGCCCCTCAACCGACCGCCGAGCAGTGGAACGCCGTCAAAGTCATCGCCACCGCGCAGGCCGGCAACCGAGCCTTGAAACACGAACTCGCCAACCTCGGCAAAATCACCTGGACCTCCGCTCCCCAACTCGCCCTGGAAATCGTTCCCGACGGCAGCTCCGGCCAGCCCGTGCAAAAACCCGGCCAACCTCTGGAATTGACGGTTCATCCGGGAGAAACCATCAGCGCCATCGTGCGCGCCCATCGGCAGGGCAACAAGGCAGGTCAGATCGCCTTTGGCAAAGAAGACGCTGGGCGGAACCTGCCCTTCGGCGTCTTTGTGGACAACATCGGCCTCAGTGGCCTCCTCATTTTGGCCAATCAGGATGAACGGCAGTTTTTCATCACCGCCGGACCCAACTGGCTGCCAGAGACCACCCGCGTTTTCCACCTGCGCTCCACCGCCGAGGATCTCCAAACCACGCCCCCGGTCATCCTCCACATCAAGAAAAAGCCGCAGGTCGCCACCCGCTGAAGCCCCGTCAAAACGGAATCAACCCGCCTGGTGCGGAACTCTCCACGTCACGATCGGTCCGAAGAGATAGGGACGATGCGCGCGCCGCGAATCGAGCCCACCCCGTAGCCCCGTTTGTCAAAACGCAGCCCCCCAGCCCCCCAGCCCC
>JAGRPD010000164.1 GCA_020439875.1 Verrucomicrobiales bacterium | reverse complement strand
TGGCCACGGCCATGGAGACGCCGAGCATGGCGTTGGCTCCCAGCTTGGACTTGGTCTTGGTGCCGTCGATCTCCAGCATCGCGTGATCAATGCCGACCTGGTCGGCCGCATCACAGCCGATGATGGCGTCGGCGATTTCATCGTTCACCGAGGCCACGGCCTTCAACACGCCTTTGCCGAGGAAGCGCTTTTTGTCGCCATCGCGCAGTTCCAGCGCCTCATGCTCCCCGGTGCTGGCTCCACTGGGCACCGCTGCACGACCGATCGCTCCGCCGTCCAGCATCACATCCACCTCCACGGTGGGATTTCCACGCGAGTCAATGATCTCGCGTCCGGTCACAGCCACAATCGTCAGTTCGTCCATGATCTGAATTCGTTAAGTTATACTGATAGTTTGAGGGTTTTCAACTCCTGGATCCAAGCTTCTCGCCGCCAGGGCTCCTCTCTGTAGCCCGTTTCAGCCTCCGCACAAGCGCCAACCCTGCCAGACGCCGCCCCAGTCGGGACCATCGCTCGCAAAAGCCCGCTTGCCTCCCCCCGCCATCCCGCCGATACACCCCGCATGCGCAATGCCCTGCTCGTTTTCTGTGGCGGCGGCCTCGGCTCCGTCCTCCGCTATTTCACCATCCTCGGCACGCATCGGCTGCTGCAGCCCAAGCTTTTCCCCGCTGGCGTGCTGGTGGCCAACGTATTGGGCTGCCTGGTACTCGGCTTCATCTCCGCCACCGCGCCAGAACGCTGGCGGCAGGGCGCGGCCTGGCCCTTCGTCACCACCGGCATGCTCGGGGGCTTCACCACTTTTTCCACTTGGAGTCACGATTCTTTCCAGCTCTTTGCCACCAACGCCACGCCGCTGGCCTGGCTCAATCTCCTCGGCTCCGTGGTGCTCGGCCTCGGGGCCGCCGCTCTGGGCTGGCTCATCGGACGCCAATTCACCCCCTGAAAAAACCATGCCCGTCCCCACCCGCCTGCTCTTTGTCTGCCTCGGAAACATCTGCCGCTCTCCCGCAGCAGAGGGCGTGATGCGTCGCCTCGTCGCCGACGCAGGATTGTCCAAAATCATCGAGGTGGACTCCGCCGGGACGGCGGGCTGGCATAAGGGCAATCTGGCCGATCCACGCATGCGCCAGGCGGCGAGCCGACGCGGCATCACCCTGGATCATCGCGCGCGTCAGGTGCGGGCCACTGACTTTGAGGCCTTCGATCTCATCCTGGTCATGGATGAGGAAAATCGCCGCGACTTACGGGACTTTGCCAGCCACCAACAGATCGCCGATCAGGTGCGCCTGCTGACTGATTACCAAAGCCAACACGACGCCACCCACGTGCCCGACCCTTACTACGGCGGTGAGGAGGACTTCGAGCAGGTGCTGGACCTGCTGGAGGACACCTGCGCGGGTTTGTTGGAGACCCTTCGGCGTCCAGCGGACCCTGCTCCCACCTCGACATGATATGGCGGGCGTAAATCCATGTGAAAGCCCCGAACAAGCCGCAGCTCGGCAGTTCGGTGTGGATGCGGATTCATTCAGCCGCCGTCCGTGCTCAGGCGGTTGCATTCACCGCAGCAGCAGCCTTTGGCATGCCAGCTCGGAAGTCCCGCTGGCTTTTCTCAAAGAAAACGCGCTCGCACACGCCGCGCTCTTCACCGCCGAGGCGGACGGCCTGCGCGCCCTCGCCGCCGCAGGCCAGCTCCGCGTGCCTCGGGTCCTGGCGCAGGGCACTCACGAATCCAGCGCCTGGCTGCTGCTGGAATACCTGCCACTCCAGCCGCTGAACGCTCTGAGCAGCGCCCAGCTCGGCGCGCAACTGGCCCAGCTCCACCATCACAGCGCCGCCGATCATCTTCACGGCTGGCCGCAGGATAACTTCATCGGCACCACCCCTCAGCTCAACACGCCGCACGCCAGCTGGTGCCAGTTTTTCATCGAGCAACGCCTGCGCCCGCAGTTCGACCGCGCCCGCTCCGGCGGCTGCATTTTCCCGGAGGAAGATGATCTCCTGCAACGGGCCGATGAGCTGCTGCGGCACCACCAGCCTGAGCCCAGCCTGCTGCATGGCGATCTCTGGTCCGGCAATGCCGCCGCGCTGCCCGATGACCAAGCCGTGCTGTTTGATCCCGCCTGTTTTTATGGGGATCGCGAGACGGACATCGCTTTTTCACGGCAGTTTGGAGGATTCAGCGCGAGTTTTTATGCCGCCTACGAAGCCAACTGGCCGCTGCCTCCCGACGCCCCTCAGCGTGAGCCGCTCTACCAGCTCTATCATTGGCTCAATCACCTCAACCTGTTCGGTTCCAGCTACCTGCCCAGTGTGAAATACTCCCTGAATCACCTACTTCACCGCTGACCTCCAGGCGAGCCTTGACCCCCGACGAGCCGCCCGCTAAAGAAGGCACCATGTCCACTCGCTACGCCCTGGGAATTGATTACGGCACCAACTCCTGCCGCTCCTTGCTCGTCGATCTCGCCGATGGTCGAGAGATCGGCTCCACCGTCTTCCCCTACCCCTCCGGTGAACTCGGCATCCTGCTTGACCCGGCCGATCCCCACGTCGCGCGGCAAAATCCGCAGGACTATCTGGACGGGCTGGAGGCCGTGGTGCGCGGAGCCCTGCAGCAGGCAGCCGCAGCGGTGCCCGGCTTTGATCCCGCCCAGGTCGTCGGCATCGGCATCGATACCACCGGCTCCACGCCGATCCCGGTGGATGAATCCGGCACGCCCCTCGCCCTGCTACCCGCTTGGCGGGATCACCTCGCCGCTCAGGTCTGGCTCTGGAAAGACCACACCGCCCACGCCGAGGCCGCCGAGATCACCGCGCTAGCCCGCGAGCAGCGCCCTGAGATGCTGGCCAAATGCGGCGGCACCTACTCCAGCGAGTGGTTTTGGAGCAAAATCTTGCGCCTCAAGCGATCCGCGCCCGAGGTCTTTGCTGCCGCCTTCAGCTTCGTCGAACACTGCGACTGGCTGCCCGCCGTGCTCGCTGGCGACACCAACCCCCTGACCCTGAAGCGCAGCGTCTGCGCCGCCGGTCACAAGGCCCTCTACGGCACCGCCTGGGGCGGCCTGCCCGACAAAGACTTCCTCGCCCAGCTCGATCCCGCGCTGGCCGATCTGCGAGATCGCCTCTACACCACCGCTCACACCACCGACACCCTGGCCGGTCGCCTCTGCGCCGAGTGGGCTCAGCGGCTCGGTTTGAAGGAAGGCACCGCCATCGCCACCGGCGCCTTCGATGCCCACACCGGTGCCGTCGGCGCGGGCATCCGTGAGGGCACCCTGGTCAAAATCCTCGGCACCAGCACCTGCGATCTGATGATCTCTCCCACCGATCGCCCGCTGGCAGACATCCCCGGCGTGTGCGGCATCGTCGAGGGCTCCGTGTTGCCCGAGTTTTACGGCATTGAGGCCGGGCAGAGTGCGGTGGGAGACATTTTCCTCTGGCTGGTGAATCACCTCGTGCCCGACAGCTACGGAGCCACTCCAGGTGAAAAATTTGCCAACATGGAAAAGGCCATGGTCGGTCAAAAACCCGGTGCCACCGGCCTGCTGGCTCTGGATTGGAACAACGGCAACCGCACCGTGCTGGTGGACGTCCGCCTCACCGGCCTGCTCATCGGCCAGACCCTGCACACCGAGGCGCATGAGATTTATCGCGCCCTCATCGAGGCCACCGCCTTCGGCGCAAGAGCCATCGTGGAGCGGGTCGAGGAGTACGGCGTCCGCATTGATGAGGTCATCAATACCGGCGGTCTCGCCGTAAAAAATGCCACCCTCATGCAGATCTACGCCGACGTGCTGAACAAGCCCATGAAAGTCAGCCGTAGCGAGCAGACCTGCGCCCTGGGTGCCGCGCTGTTTGGAGCCGCCGCAGCGGGTGAGGACACCCTTTCAGCTCTCCAGAGTCGCACCACCGCCGTGCGCGACGTCGTTTACCAGCCCATCCCAGAAAACGTCGCCATTTATCAGGAACTCTACACCCTCTACCGCAGCCTGCATGATGCCTTCGGTACCGCCGACTGGCAGGGCAATCTCCACAGCGTGATGAAGCAACTGCTCGATCTCCGCGCCCGCGCCACCGCCTGAGGCTAGACACCGTCGCCAGACCTCGTCGCCAGACACCGTCGCCAGACACCGTCGCCTCACTCCACCCTCAGCCGCCGATCGCGATCATGCGGCGGTTCGGCTGATAGTTGTCGCGGAAGTCGTGCTCCTTCGGCTTGCGCGCGACGACGCCCAGGACCAGCCGTTCCAGCTCCGCATCATCCGCCCCCGCCCGCAGCGCATCGCGCAGATCAAACTCGAGGTACGACCCCAAGCAGGGCCGCAACTTGCCGTCGCAAGTCAGACGCAGCTTGTTGCAGCTCTCGCAGAAATGCAGGTTCGTCATCGCCCCGATGAAGCCGATGCGCTGCTCCGTACCCGGCACTCGATAGTACAAAGCTGGGCCGTTGGTTTTGAAATCCGGCTGCGGAATCAGCGGCCCTGTTTCTACCTCGATCAATGCCCGCGCCGTTCCCGTGGCCAGGAAGTTTTCCTCCGTCAGCACATCCCGCGTACTCACCGGCATCAGCTCGATGAACCGCAGCAGAAAACCGCGCTCTCCCGCAAAACGAATCAGCGGCAGCAGCTCCGCCTCCGACTGGCCCTTCATCAGCACGCAGTTGAGCCGGATCGAGGCACAGCCCGCCGCCACCGCCGCATCCAGCCCCGCCAGTACCCGCGGCAGCAGATCCCGCTGCGTGCTGCGCTGGTAGATCTCACGCTGCAGCGAGTCCAGCGAGACATTCAGCCCGCTCACGCCCGCACGCACCAGCCCCTGCGCCATCGTCTCCCCCTCCCGCTCCGCCGCCAACAGGGTACCGTTGGTGGAGATCCCCAGGCTCTCGATCCCCGGCACCGCCGCCAGCTCCTGGCAAAATTCAATCACCCCCGGTCGCGTCAGCGGCTCCCCGCCCGTGACGCGGAGCTTGCGGATTCCCAGCCGCGCTCCCACCCGCACCAGTCGCAGCATCTCCTCGTAGCTGAGCACCTCCTCCCGGGCAAACCACGCCTGCTCCTCCTCCGGCATGCAGTATCGGCAGCGCTCATTGCAGCGATCCGTGATCGACAGACGCAGGTAGGAAATGTGATGTCCAAAGGTATCTTCCACGAGCCGAGGAGGGATGCGGGATAACAGCGGTCACCATGACCTCCCAGACGCCAAAAGCCAGGGGGAAATCTCCCGCCTGCCGCCCATCCAGCGTCTCCCAGGCCTCATCACAATCGCAGAAATGCCCGCTGTCGATACAGCCAAAAACACAGCAGCCAGATCACCAGCAGCACCCCGCAATGATGGATGATCGGCAGGTATTCCGTCTCCAACCAAGCATCCGGCAGGTGCGGTTGCAGCCGCTCCCAAATGCCTCGCTGCGCCATCAAATCCACCACGTAAGCAAAGATCGAGTTCATCCCCACCACCACAAACGGCATCACCAGCCAACGCCAACCAAACCCCTCCACCACCAAATAAAACGCCGCCAACAAGATCAGCACCAAACCTCCAGAAAACAGCGTCCAGCTCGGCGTCCAGATCCTTTTCACCACCGGACACACCGTGTAGCCCGCCGCCACTCCCACCGCCACCAGCAGCAAACCAGCCACCACCAGCGTCACCACCCGCCCTTTGGTGCCTTTTTCACTGCGCATCAAAAAGCGTCCCGTCAGAGATCCCATCAGCATCGTCGCCAGCGCCGGCACAAAATTCAGCGTCACATACCCTCCCGCATTCACCACAAACGGCGTCGAGCGCGGCAGCAAATTCAGGAACCATCGATCAAAATCCGCCCCCGCATTGATGTGCTTGCTCCACGGAGCCATGAAACCCGTCAGCTGAGTGCCAGGCTCTGCCGCCAGCTTCAGCGAGGCCAGATCATCCACCGGCGTGAAGGTGTAAAAATACGCCCAGTATCCCACCACGATGACCAAAATGGCGCTGATCTCATACTCCGGCCCCAACCGCCACAGCAGGAACAAAAAGAAATATCCCAAGCCGATCTGCGCCAAGACATTGGTGAAAACCCACGTCGTCTGCGTCGCAGAAGCCGGGGTGGAAAGCACCACCGCGAGCAGCACCAGCAGCACCGCCCGCGTCAGCGCATGCCAACTCATGCTCCAAAATCCCTCCCCCCGCATCCGCCGCTTCAAATACGAAAACGGCATCGCCACCCCCACCATGAACATGAACGACGGCTGGATCATGTCCCACGGCGCGCAGCCGATCCACGGAACATGTTGAAATAGAGGAGCCAACGTCTGCCAGATCGAGTCCGGATCCGACCCGACCGCCTGTTTCGCCATCTCGGGAATGCCGAATCCCGCCGAGATCATCAGCAACATCACAAATCCGCGGAACGCATCCAGGGAGACAAGGCGCTTAGTAGGGTCCATGAGGCAAACCCTTCTAACGTCTCATCACCCGCGCGCTTTTCACCCGCGCGCAAAGTCAATCTCCGCCCCGCGCCCTACCCGCCCCCCTGGAGATGGCCGCAGTGAAGCCACAGGCCCATGGAACGCCCACGAAGCCGCCCGCGCTCCGGCTTCTCAGCTCACTCCTTCGGCGAGGAAGACCAGCCGACGACTTTTTCATTCACAAAGTCCACCGAAGCCGCGTCATACGGCACGTAGGCCACGGAAGGCCCCTGATTGTACCAGCCGCCCAAGCCACCATTGCAATACGGCCCGCCCCAGCCACCCCAACCCCAGCCGCCCCAGCCCGCGCCGTAGTTGTTGATCCACACCGGACGCTGGCCCTCGTAGGTCCAGCGCTCGTAGGATTTGCCCGCTTTCCGACCTGACTCGACCCGATTTGGACGGCCCGCCGCCAAAAAGACCGCCTCTTTCGTCATCCCCTCCCGCAGTTTGCCCTGCCGCACCAACGCCTGATCTTCCGAGGAGAGCTGGCTGAAAAGCTCCGGATTGTGCGTGATCCGGCGCTCCACGGGAGCTGCGCATGACGCCAAAATGCCCGTCAAAAGAGCAGCGGCGGCCAGTTGAAAAAGAAGGCGAGATTTCATGGGTCAATCGTTGAGGGTTCGCTTCCAAAGACAGGCCTCATCCCGGAAATGTTCATTCTCCCGAGAAAGGACTCGATGACGAAACGTTTCTCCCTCCCAGCTCCTATCCCCATTTCCCCCATGATCGCCGCCCGATCCCACACCCGCCGCGCGCTCCTCGCCCTCACCCTTTTTCCCACCCTGTCAGCCCTGGCAGACTGGCCCCAATGGCGCGGCCCCACCCGCGGTGGCGTCTCCACCGATACCACCCCCATCGCCGATCACTTCGCCAGCGACGATCCCCAGCCTCTTTGGACCAGTGACTTCATCCCCAGCGATCACTACGGCGGTCACGGCAGCCCCATCGTCGCCGGAGAGCGCGTTTTTCTCAGCGTCGTCTGGCATGATCGCGTCCCCTCCGAGCAGCGCGAGATCGACACCGAGGTGATGCAGCAGGTGAACTACCGCGGCACCTCTCCCGAACTCACCACCAAGCTCGAAGAAGCCCGCCTCAATCTCAGCCCCCGGCTGCGCGGTGCCAAACTCGACGCCTGGATCGACGAGTGGGTGAAGACCAACATGAGCGAAAAAGACCAGCTCGCCCTCGGCTCCTGGGCCGCCTCCCGATTCCGCGCCGGAGCCACCGCCTTTCCCCTCGACGAACTGGCCAAAGTGGCCAAACGCCAAGACAAACCCTTCGCCAACGCCGATGCCCTCCGCGCCTGGATGGCCGAAGAAAACCTCTCCGAAAAGCTCCAGGAAAAGCTCCTCTCCGCCATCCCCAACACCATCAAAGTCGCCAAAGACACCCTCGTCTGCCTCGATCTCGCCACAGGCAAAGAGCTTTGGAAATTTGAAGCCGAAGGCAAACCCACCGGTCGCAAGTCCTCCAGCACCGCCGCCGTCATCGATGGCCGGGTTTACGCCGTGGGCAGCACCCATCTCTACGCCGTGAATGCGGAGACGGGCGAGTTGCTGTGGAAGACCCCACTGCCAGGCAACGGCCCCGCCGCATCCCCCCTCGTCGTCGATGACACCGTCTATGTCGCCGCAGGTGTGGCCATGGCCTTTGACGCCGCCACCGGCACCCAGCGCTGGAAGCAAGACAGCGCCCGTGGCGACACCGCCAGCCCCCAGTGGTGGCAGCCCGAGTCTGGAGATCCCGTGCTCCTTTTCACCGGATCCAAAGACATCTACGGCCTCCAGCCCAGCACCGGCAAAGTCCTCTGGCAAATGCCCGGTGGCGGCCAATCCACCCCCGTCACCAGCGCAGACTGGATGGTCCTCTACAGCAGCTCGGGCGAGCTAGGCCTCGCCGCCTGCCGCCACCAACCGGACAAAGCCCCCGAAGTTGCCTGGTCAGACTTCTGGGTGGCACGCCGCTACTCCGGCTCACCCATCATCCACGACGGCTGCGTCTATCTCACTTGTGGCAACAAGCATCAATGCCTCGACCTCGCCACCGGCACCCTGCACTGGTCCGAGACCGTCAACAGCACCATCACCTCCCCCATCCTCGCCGATGGCAAACTGCTGGTGTTCGAGAACAACGGCTCCCACCTGCGCATCATCCAGGCGGATCCCGCTGGCTACCAGCAGATCGCCCGCCTCAAAGTCAGCGGCATGGGCTGCACCTCGCCTGCCCTCTCCAACGGCCGCCTCATCGTCCGGCAAAAAGAAGCCCTCGCTTGCTTCGACCTCCGCCCGCAGCCCTAAGTCTCTCCATCAGGAAAAAATCGTCCCTCCGGCAAGCGGCTGGGAGGAGACATCCCTCGCTGCAAAGTCTGGGAAAAAACGGAATGTTGTGCACGACGCCTGCCTTGAAAAAATCGGACGCCTGGGAGGAATCCGAAAAAGGGGGTGCCAAGCCCGCTCTTCAATCGTAAAAACTAAGAGTCTCCCCCCTTCTCCCAACCCTGTTTGCATCTTCATGTCCACTGCTCCGACCATCCAGACCACCGCTGATCAACGCGTGTTTCCCGAGTTCAGCCTGGCCCGCCTCCTCTCCACCGTTTTCACCCCCACTCAGGGCCGCAAAATCTGCATCCTCATCGATCTCCCTGACCTCGCCGAAGCCAACGGCATGGCCTTTCTCGCCAACCCGGACCGCGCCGTCCAGCGCCAAGCCTACGACCACTTTTACCAGGGCCTGCATCAGGGCGTCATGGAGGAACTCGGCCTCTCCGGTGGAGAACTCTTCGCCTACCCCCTCACCGGCGGCAGCAACCTCGACCTCCCCGATCGCTGCGTCGATATGAAGGGCACGGAACTCTCCCTCGCGCGCGACGTCTATCTGAACTACGACATCATTCTCTGCATCTCCACCTTCTCCGCCACCGCCCCCCTCACCGCCTTCGCCAAACAGTACGGCTTCCGCGGAGCCACCCTTCACGGCCTCAACGACGTCATCCGCAATACCGGCCTCGCCGTGGACTACAATGAAGTCAGTCGCGATGCGGAAAAACTCCGCCTCGCCCTCACCGGAGCCGACTGGGTGGAGATCGACTTCGCCCTCGAATCCGGTGAAATCCTCACCGCCCGCCTCGAACTCAGCGGCCAGGAAGCTCAAAAAAGCCACGGCCTCTGCCAGGGTGACAAACCCGACATCGCCAACCTCCCCGCCGGCGAAGTTTATTTCGTCCCCACCGGAGCCGAAGGTCACTTCCCCATGAAGTACGAAGACGGCACCCTCGGCAAACTCACCGTCGTCGGAGGTCGCATCATCCAGAGCGACCTCATCGCGGGCAATGCCGACACCATCGCCGCTCACAACGCCCGCCTGCAGGACGACCCCATGACTGGCGTCCTCGGTGAACTCGGCTTCGGCACCCAGGTCCTGCCCGTCTCAGGAGCCGACATCCAGGATGAAAAAGTCCTCGGCACCTGCCACCTCGCCACCG
>JAGRPD010000163.1 GCA_020439875.1 Verrucomicrobiales bacterium | reverse complement strand
TCGGGGTTGGCGTTGTAGGAGTCGTCCAAAAAATCGACCCCCCGGATCTGGCGCGTTTGCAGGCGGCCGCCGGTGAGGGTCACCTCCTCCAGCGCGGCGGCGATGTCGGCCACGGCGATGCCGCGCGCCCAGCCGATGGCGGCGGCGAGGGTGGCGTTGGAGATCATGTGCCGCCCAGGGATGGGGAGGCGCAGCGTTGCCTCGCCCGCAGGGGTGTGCAGCGTGAAGCGGGTGCCGCTGGCATCGGGCTGGAGATCGGTGGCGCGGATTTCTCCGGCGTCGATCCCAGCGCGGAGGACGCGGCCCTGGCAATGACGGGCGATGAGCGGGGTGTAGGCATCCTCGGCATTGAGCACCACCGTGCCATCACGCGAGATGTTAGCGGGCAGGGTGGCCTTTTCCCAAGCGATGGCGTCCTGACTGCCGAAATACTCGATGTGAGCGTGGCCGACGTTGGTGAGGATGGCGTCGTCGGGCTGGGCGATGTCCACCAGCTCGCGGATCTCACCCGCGTGATTCATGCCCATTTCCGTCAGGGAAATTTCATCGCCCTCCTCCAGCGAGAGCAGGGTCAGCGGCAGGCCGATGTGGTTGTTGAGATTTCCCACCGTGGCGCGGACGCGGAAGCTGCGGCTGAGGACGGCGCGGCTGAGGTCCTTGGTGGAGGTCTTGCCATTGCTGCCGGTCAGGGCGATGAGGCGCGGCCGATGCCAGAGGCGATACTCGTGCGCCAGCCGCTGCAGCGCGCGCAGGGTGTCCGCCACGCGGATGGCGGCGCAGGACTCCGGCAATCCGGGGACTTCCTCACTGATGACGACGGCAGCCGCTCCGGCGGCGGCGACGGCGGGCACGAAGGCTTGACCGTCAAAACGATCTCCCTTGAGAGCGACGAAGACCTGCCCGGGCTGCACCTGGCGGGAGTCCGTCGTCACACGGCTGGCCAGGCGGGCGGGATCTCCACCGTGGAGCGTGCCACCGCAAAAGGCTGCCAGAGTCTGGAGGGGCAGGGGTTTCATCGAGTGGGAGGGTCGCTGGAGAAATCGACGGCCCGCTGCGTTCGCAGCTCGGAAAGCAACTGCCGAGCCACGCGGCGGTCATCGAAGGGATGGCGCACGCCTTGGATCTCCTGATAGTCTTCGTGGCCTTTGCCCGCGATGAGCACGATGTCGCCATCGCGCGCATTTTCCAGAGCGGTGCGGATGGCCGTGCGGCGGTCTTCGATCTGCACCGCCCGCGCGCCACGGGTGAAGCCGCGGGCTGCATCGGCGAGGATGCGCTGGGGATCTTCGGTGCGGGGATTGTCTGAGGTCAGCACGCAAATGTCGCTGGCATCCTGGGCGGCAGCGGCCATCAGCGGGCGCTTGCTGCTGTCGCGATCTCCCCCACAGCCAAACACGGTGATGAGGCGCTTCGGTTTGAGTTCGCGCAGGGTTTGCAGCACGTTTTTCAGCGCATCCGGCGTGTGCGCGTAGTCCACAAAGACCTGTGTTTTTCCCACCTCTGACACGCGCTCCAGGCGACCCGGCACCTGAGGAGCATCCTGCAGGTGACGCACGGTCTCGCGCAGATTCAGACCCATGGCGTGAGCTGCAGCGAGGGCGGCCAGGGTGTTGTGGACGTTGAAGTCTCCGATCAAAGGCGAGCGCACCAGGAAGCTGCGGCCTTTGAACTCGAGTTCGAAGGTGGTGCCATTTTGATCGTAACGCACGTTGATGGCGCGGAAGGTGGCGTGCACGCCGTAGCCGTACGTGAGCACGCGCTCGGTGCGTTCGTAGCGGGTGATGAGCTTGCGGCCCCACGAGTCATCGGAATTGATGATCATGCGCCCGTGATCCTGATGGGAGATGGTTTCAAACAGACGCACCTTGGCGGCGTAGTAGGCCTCCATGGTCTTGTGGTAGTCCAGATGATCCTGCGTCAGGTTGGTGAAAATGCCGACCTCAAAGGGCAGCCCGAGCACCCGCTGCTGATCGAGCGCGTGGGAGGAAACCTCCATGACGGCGGCTCGGCAGCCAGCCTCGGCCATGGTGGCCAGGTATCCCTGCAACTCCAGACTCTCCGGCGTGGTGTGGGTGGCAGGCTCCAGAGCGGCACCGCCCAGATCGTAGTACAAAGTACCGAGCAATCCGGTGCGGCGTTGCGCGGTATTGAGCAGGTAGTGGAGCAGAAAGGCGATGGTGGTCTTGCCATTGGTGCCGGTGATGCCCGCCAGTTTGAGCTTCAATCCGGGCTGCTCATACCAGGTGGCGGCGGCGAGCGCCAAAGCGGCGCGGCTGCTCTTCACATGCACCCAGGGCGTGGCGCAGCCCTCGGGCGGGGCGGTCTCGGCAAAAATGGCGGAGCATCCCGCTGCCAGAGCCCGCTGGATGAAGCGATGGCCATCCGCCTTGACACCCCGCAGGGCGAAGAAGGCGCTGCCCGGACCCGCCTGCCGCGAGTCGTAGGTCAGAGTCGTGATCTCGGTGTCCAGCGGGCCAGAGACGACGGGTTTTTCAAGGTTGGAAATCAGGGAGCGGAGGGTCATGGAGAGGTCCCTCCAGGAGAGGGGGCAAAGGCGGTGGTGGAGACGCTGGCGTGGGGATCGAGGCGAACCTCCAAGTAATCCAGCGCGGCCGTGACGAGTTCGGAAAAGATGGGAGCGGCGACGAGACCGCCTTGCTGCAATTCGGGGGAGTTCACCTTGGGATTGTTCACCATCACCACGCAGGCCACGCGGGGCGCTTCCACGGGAGCAAAACCCGCGAAACTGACGACCTGCTGATCGCGGCGGTATCCGATCACTTCGCCTTTGGCGTTGCGATGAGGGTCATAGACATTGCGGGTGCCCGTCTTGCCCGCCACTCGCACGCCCTCGATGGCGGCCCGTTTGCCGCTGCCTTCCTTCACCACGCCTTCCAGCATGGCCGTCACTTTTTCTGCCGTCCGCTCGCAGCAGGCACGGCCCACGGGCTGCGGCGGAAAGGTCTGCACCCGCCCGTCGCTGTACACCACGCGGTCGATCAATCGCGGCTGCAGCAGGATGCCGCGATTGGCAATGGCGGCATAGGCCATGACCTGCTGCAGAGCGGTGGCGGTGATGAAGTAACCGATGCAGCCACGCGACAGATTGACCGCATTCCAATCCTCCACCGGCTTCAACGAGCCCGCGCTCTCCTGCGTCAGGCCAATGCCCGTCGCACGGCCAAACCCAAAGCGCTCCATCGCGTTCCTCACCCCCTCTGCGCCGAGCATGCGCGCGATCTTGTAAGTGCCGATGTTGCTGGAGTGGCTCAGCACGCCGGACACAGGCTGCACGCCGAGCCGCGTGCTGCAGTCATGCAAATCCCACCCCTTCAGCTCCGGCGCGGAATAGACGCCGTGACCGCAATCGATCGGGGTGTCAGGACTGACCAGCCCCGCATCCAAGGCCGCCGAGATGGTGACGATCTTCATCACCGAGCCCGGCTCATACGCATCCGAGACCGGCATGTTCCGCCAGTTTCCCTTCATGGTCTC
>JAGRPD010000162.1 GCA_020439875.1 Verrucomicrobiales bacterium | reverse complement strand
ATGGGGGCGCGGGGTTTCTTTGGGTGCCGTGGTGGGGGTTTGGATTGGGGGGTTTTACGAGGGGGCTGGGGCCTCCACTGCTGCGGCGGCGAGTGGGGGTGGGGATGGGATGGGTGCTGGGCCTCGTTGGGATTTTGGGGGCTCCGTGGTTGAAAGAATTGTTCGGCTCGATGACGGGATTTTTTCTGGAGCGGCTGGCTTGGGTGCTGCTGCTGGCTGTGATGACGGTGGTGTTGTTGGAGCCGATGCGGCTCTGGCTGGCCGGGAAAAAATGGGGGATGTTCGCGGCGGAGGTGCTGCCTTTTGCGGGGCGGCATTCGCTGTTTTTGTACGTGGTGCACCTGATCCTGCTGCACTGGGTTTTGCTCCCAGGCGGATCCTTGGAGCAGCGCGTGGGCCGAACCCAGAGCTGGGCGCAGGTGTCTCTGTGGTGGCTGCTTTTGGCGGCGGTCAGTCTCTCGCTGGCGGCGGGGTGGCAGCGGTGGCGGCGTCACCAGTAGCCCCATTGGCCGGTGCGCAGGATGTAAAAACCGAGCAGGAGATTGCCAACGGCGTGCATGACGACGCAGGCACCCAGGGATCGGGTGCGGACGGCCAGGGCATAGACCAGGGTGCCCCAAATCCAAGCGGCAAGCCAGTCCTCGGGCTGATGGATGGCGGTGACACAAGCGGTGGTGATGAAATACGAACGCCAACGATGAGTACCAAAGGGGATGCGGGTGAAGGGGCGATCCCCCGCGATGCAGTAGCGCATGAGCCAGCCACGCCAGCACAGCTCTTCGACAAATGGAACGACGAGGCTGCTGCGTGCGAAACGGGCGATGAGGGAAAGCGTCTGTCCCAGGGGATGCTGCGCGAGCAGGGTGGGATCGAAGCCCTCGCTGCGATCGCTCCATCCTAGCCAGCGCCACCAACCTGGGGTGGCGAGGTTTTCCTCAGCTCCTGACCGATGCTGAAACAACCAGCCTGGCGCGACCCAAATGGCGATGCCGACCGCAGCGGCGAGAACGGCCAGGGCGAGATCGGACGCTCGCCACGGACGCAAGATGTAATGCTGCCGCCACCAGAGCAGAAGGGCGGCACACACCACGGTTTGGACGGGGTACCACCAGTGTTCGGGTTGTTGAACGTACCAGGGTGCGGCGGAGTTTTCGACGCGGAACCAGCCGGGCACCATGCTGAGGAGCATGAAGGCCGCCAGCGGTCCCACGTAGGCAGCGGTGGCGTTGCGGCGGAGTTCGGAGAGGCGACGGGTCATCGCGCTGAGGTCGCGGGTGCGACGGCGACTGGCTCCAAATTCCGATTTCGAACTTCGTTCACGAAGGCCTCCATGAGATCCATCGCTTTGGCGATCAGATCCGGTGCAGTGGCGTAGCAGCAGCGCACGAATCCCTCACCCGCTTGGCCAAATGCGGTGCCGGGCACGACCGCTACGCTCTTGGCCTCGAGCAGCTGGATGGCAAACTCTTTGCTGCTGAGTCCGGTCGAACGAATCTCGGGGAAGACGTAAAAGGCACCGCCGGGATTGAAGCAGTGGAGGCCCATTTCATTGAGCCGCCGGACGATCAAGTTGCGGCGCTGCTCGTAGGACTGTCGCATGTCCTCGAAAGCGGAACGCCCGAGTTTCAAGGCCTCCAGACCGGCCATCTGGCTCATGATGGGAGCGCACAGCATGCAGTATTGGTGCACTTTCATCATGGCCTCGATCAGCGGGGCGGGCGCGCAGGCGTATCCGAGGCGCCACCCGGTCATGGCGAAGGCTTTGGAAAAACCGTGCAGCAGGATGGTGCGCTCCCGCATGCCGGGTAGGGTGACGATGCTGTGATGTACGCGATCGTCGTAGAGCAGCTCGGAGTAAATCTCGTCGGTGATGACGATGAGATCGTGTTTGACGGCGAGCGCGGCCACGCGCTCGAGTTCGTCCCGCGGCATGATGCCGCCGGTGGGATTGGTGGGAAAATTGAGCACCAGGACTCGACTGCGAGGTGTGATGACTTTTTCCAAATCCTCCGCCATCAAGGCGAATTCATTTTCCTCCCGGGTATTGACCACCACGGGCACACCGTAGGCCATGCGAATGCTCGGGCTGTAGGAGACGTAGCAGGGCTCGTGAAAGATCACTTCATCTCCGGGATTGAGCAGGGCGCGAAAGGCGAGATCGAGGGCTTCGGAGACGCCGACGGTCACCAGCACTTCCTTTTTGGCGTCGTAACCCATGCCGAATTGCTGTTCGACGTAGCCGGTGATGGCATGGCGCAGAGACTCGAGGCCGAGGTTGGAGGTGTAGCTGGTTTGGCCGCGTTCGAGAGAGCGGATCGCGGCCTCACGGATGCTCCAGGGCGTGGGTTTGTCGGGCTCGCCGACACCCAGCGAAATGACGTCAGTGCGCCCGATGACGAGTTCGAAGAAATCCCGAATGCCAGAACGTGGCAACCCCTGGATTTGCGAGGAGATTTTGGTGGAGTAATCCATCGCCGTGAGAGGGGCCGGGGTCAGGGGGTCACGGGCAGGCGGTCTTCTTCACCGTCAAATCCGACGAGGAAGCCGCCATCTTTGTACGCCTTGAGTTGGAAGCGCGTGGCGGTGGAAAGGACGCCGCCGATCATGCTGAGTTTTTCCGAGACAAAGGTCGCCACCTCCAGCAGGTCTTCCGCTTCGACGATCACCGCCAGGTCGTAGCCGCCGCTCATGAGGAAGCAGTCCCGCACCTGATCAAAGCGGGAGATGCGACGGGCGAGGCGATCAAAGCCGCCGTCCGCCTCTGGGGAGATGCGGACTTCGATGAGCGCGTGCACGCCGCGGTGGCCGGCCTTTTGACGGTCCACCACGGCTTGGTAGCCGAGGATGGTGCCATTGGCTTCGGCGTCGGCAATGCGCTGGTTGACTTCCGCCTCGCTGATGGCCAGCTTTTCGGCCAGTTCAGCGCGGGTTTGATTGGAGTTGTTGTGAAGCTGGCGGATCAGCGGGTCCATGGTGAGCAAAGAGAATTGGCGGGGACGTTACGCGTGAAGCGGGATGCCTGCATCCGATTTTCGAAATCGTCGAACGTGACTCAGATCGGATCGAAGCCTGGCGACGACCCTGGTGTGGGTTTGTAGGGTGGTCGGGTGGCGGGCGGGGAGAGTGCATTTTCGCGTGGAAGCTGGGTTGCGAGTTGGGCGGGGCCGTCCAATGTCCACGACCATGACTGAAGCTGAAGCCGCTGACCGGGTGCAGGTGCTGCGCCGGGATCTTGATCACTACAATCGCCTTTACTATCAAGAGGCGAGATCGGCCATCAGTGATCAGGAGTTTGATGGGCTGATGCGGGAGCTGGGAGAGCTGGAGCAGCGTTTTCCAGCGCTGCAGTCGGCGGACTCCCCGACGCGTCGGGTGGGCGGGGCTCCGCTGGAGGGTTTTGTGCAGGTGACCCATGCGGTGCCGATGATGAGTCTGGACAACACGTACTCCGAGGCGGAGGTGGCGGCTTTTTTCCAGCGGTTGCGCAAGGGGCTGGGCCAGGAGGAGATCGCCTGCGTGGTGGAGCCGAAGGTGGATGGGGTGGCCATCTCGATCCGCTATGAAGACGGCACGTTGAAGCATGCGGTGACGCGGGGGAACGGTCAGGTGGGAGATGATGTCACGGCCAATGTGCGCACCATTCGCAGCCTGCCGCTGCGTTTGCCGCCGGAAGGGCCGCAGACGTTTGAGGTGAGAGGGGAGATTTTCATGAGCAAGGCGGGCTTTGAAAAGCTCAACGAGGAGCGGGAGGATGCGGGGGAGCAGCGCTTTGCCAATCCGCGCAATGCGACGGCGGGCACGCTGAAGCAGCTCGACTCTCGAGTGGCGGCGCGGCGACCGTTGGATGTGGTCTTTTATGGTCTGGCGGATGCGGGCGGGCAGGCGGTGAGTTCGCAGACGGATGTCTATGCGCTGCTGCAGCGGGCGGGTTTGCGGCGGGCGGATCGGGTGTGGTCGGCGAAGTCGGCGGAGGAATTGTTGGCGGCGATTCGTGAACTTGATGAGCTGCGCAAGACGCTGCCGTATGAGACGGATGGGGCGGTCATCAAGGTGGATTCCTTTGCGGAGCAACGGGCGCTGGGCGCGACGAGCAAGGCTCCGCGCTGGGCGATTGCATACAAATACCAAGCGGAGCAGGCGGTGACGCGGTTGCTCGCCACGGACATTCAGGTGGGACGGACGGGGGCGTTGACGCCTGTGGCACGGTTGGAGCCGGTTTTTCTGAGTGGCTCCACGGTGTCCAACGCGACTCTGCATAACTTTGAAGAGATCGAGCGCAAAGACATCCGCGTGCTGGATTGGGTGATCATTGAGAAGGCAGGTGAGATCATTCCTGCGGTGATTCAGGTGGTGAAGGAGCGGCGCAGCGGCGAAGAGACGCCCATCGAGGTGCCGACGCACTGCCCGATCTGCGGTACGGCGGTGAAAAAGGACGATGAGCAGGTGGTGCTGCGCTGCCCCAATGCGGATTGTTCCGAGCAGGTGAAGCGGCGGCTAGAGCACTTTGTCAGTCGAGGAGCCATGGACATCCGGGGCATGGGCGAGCAGCTGGCGGCGCAGCTCGTCGATGCAGGTTTGGTGCGGGATCCGGCGGATCTTTACCAATTGGATGCGTTGAGTCTGGCTCGGCTGGAGCGGATGGGGACCAAGAGCATTGAGAATCTGCTGGCGGCGATTGCGGCCAGCAAGGTGCAGCCACCCTGGCGATTGGTGTTTGGTTTGGGCATCCTGCATGTGGGGGTGACGAGCGCGCGGGCGTTGATGGAGTTTTTCGGCAGTGTGGAGGCGGTGGCAGCTGCGGAGGTGGAGGATCTGTTGCGATGCGATGATGTGGGGGAGATCGTGGCGGCGAGCATTCACGCGTGGTTTCGGGAGGAGAAAAATCGTACCCTGATCGAGCGGCTGCGGCAGGCGGGAGTGAATTTGGTGCAGCAGGCGGTGGCGCTGGCGTCCACGACGCTGGAGGGCACGACCTGGGTTTTGACCGGGGCTTTGAGTCAGCCGCGCGAGGTTTTTGCGGAGCGGATCCGCTCTCATGGCGGCAAGGTGTCCAGCTCAGTGAGCAAAAAGACCAGCTACGTGCTGGCAGGGGAAGAGGCGGGGAGCAAGCTGGAGAAGGCGCAAAAGCTCGGTGTGACGGTGCTCGATGAAGCGGGTTTTGAGGCGCTGCTGCGCGGGGAGTGAAAGGGGGCACGGGCTGGCTGCGTTGCCGAGCGATGCGTCGAAATTGGATTCTTTGGATGGAGGTGATCGCGATCACCCTCGGGTTGATGAAGGCTCAGCTTGGCTGGGCTGCCGAGCCGGTGGGGGAAGCCTCGGTCTATAAATCGGTGGAGGGTCGGGATTTGCGGCTCTGGGTGGTGAAACCCGCCGGATGGCAGGCCGGTGACAAACGCCCCGCCATCGTCTTTTTCCACGGAGGAGGCTGGGTGGGTGGAGCACCGACGCAGTTCAATGAGCACTGCCAGCTGCTGGCGAGCAAGGGCATGGTCTGCATCCAGGTGGAGTATCGACTGATTCCGAAAAAGACGGAGGACGCGACTCCGACGCGCTGCATTCAGGATGCAAAAACGGCGATGCGCTGGGTGCGCGGTCATGCTGCGGAGTTGGGGATCGATCCCGATCGGATCGCGGTGGGCGGAGGCTCGGCCGGTGGTCATTTGGCCGCCTTTGTGGGCATGGTGGAGGGGTTGGACGATCCTCAGGATGACGCCTCGATTTCCCCCCGGGCGCAGGCGATGGTGTTGTTCAATCCGGTGCTGGACAATGGGCCAGACCAGGGCTGGGGTCATGCTCGGGTGGGGGAGCGTTACAAGGAGTTCTCTCCCGCCGCGAATGTGACCTCCGATGATCCCCCGGCGGTTTACCTGTTGGGCACGGAGGACAAACTCATCCCGGTGGCGGTGGCGCAGCGTTTTGCTGATGCGATGAAGGCTGCCGGGGTGCGATGCGATTTGCACCTCTATGAAGGTCAGGCGCACGGCTTTTTTAATCACAAGAACGGTGACAATCGGTTTTACGAGGAGACCGTGGCTGAAATGGTGGCCTTTCTGGCCTCGTTGGGATGGATTGAAGGGGCGGCACCAGGCTCCCGTTGATCAGGTTTCGCTTTCCAATCCGATGTTCTCAGTTTTATCCTGCCTGCCTCTATGAAAAATCGCTCCGTCCTCTTTGCCCTGATTGCTCTCACCTCTCCGATCTCTGGATCGGCGGCGGATTGGCCCAACTGGCGTGGGCCGAATCAGGATGGCTCCACGCAGGCCTCGCAACTGCCGGCGGAGTTTTCGAAGGAGCAGAACGTGCGGTGGTCGGCCGTGGTGCCGGGATCCTCCGCCTCATGCCCCGTGGTGAGCGGAGGTCGCGTGTTTCTAACCGCACCGGTGGCGGAGGAGGAAAAGCTGGTGGGCCTGTGCTACGACGCGAAGACGGGCAAGGAACTGTGGCGGGCAACGATCGCTCACGGCCTGCGCTGGGATGACAAGAGCAACATGGCCAATCCCTCTCCGACCTGCGATGGGGAGCGCGTGGTGTTTTTGTTTTCCAACGCCAAGATGGCGACTTTCGACTACGACGGTAAGCTGCTGTGGGAACGCGATTTCACGGAGAGTCACGGGGCCTTTGCCACGCAATGGACTTACGGTTCCTCGCCGCTGCTTGATGGGGGCAAACTCTATCTCCAGGTGCTGCAGCGCAATGAGGTGTTCGATTTCCAAGGCTTCACCAAAGGCACGGCAGGCAAAGACACGTCCTCCTACATCCTGGCGGTAGATCCGGCGACGGGGAAAGACCTGTGGAAGGTGGTGCGCCCCACGGAGGCGGTATCGGAGAGTCAGGAGGCGTTTTCTTCCCCGGTGGTAACGACGCACGATGGCAAGCGGGTGCTGCTGATCACGGGGGGAGACTGCATCACGGGGCATGATGCGGAGACGGGACTGGAGCTGTGGCGCTGGGGTACGTGGAATGAGGAGCGCATCCCGCATTGGCGTCTGGTGCCGTCTGCGGTGGCGGGAGACGGCATCGTGCTGGCCTGTGCGCCGAAGAAAAATCCGGTGTATGCCTTCAAACTGGGCGGCAGTGGCACGGCGGAGGTGGCCTGGGTGTCGGATGCCAAAGAGGTGTCGAGCGATGTTTCCACGCCGCTGTTTTACGATGGCCGTTTTTACGTGCTGGATAGCGACCGCAAGGCGCTGGCCTGTGTGGAGCCGAAGAGTGGCGAGGTGATCTGGCGCGGTGAGCTGCCGAGCCGGGCGAAGCTGGAGGCTTCTCCGACGGCGGCGGACGGCAAGATCTATTGCGTGAATTTCTGGGGTGAGGTCTTCGTGGTGAAAGCGGGTGGGGATGAATTCCAACTGCTGCACACGGCGGACATGGGAGACGGCAGCAAACCCGGCGGCAATGACGCCAGCGTGCGGGCCACCATCGCCATCGCGGACGATTGCCTCTTCATCCGCACGCAGGACAAGCTGTACTGCGTGGGCCAGAAGTAAGCTTCGGCTGATTGGTTTTTATTCCGCGACGGGGAGCGGCACCTGCGCGCGGGACATGAGGTAGGCGAAGAGGTGGCGGGCGTTTTCCTCGCCGAGGAGTTCGAGCAGCTGATCCGGCATGAGGGAGACCGGCAGTTGCTCTTGCTGGGTGATTTGGCTGTTCTCCAACGTCAGTCTCTCTGTCGGCGTTTGCACGGTGGTGGTGCGCTCGGTGCGCTCCGGGACGACGCCGGTGAGGGTGCGTCCGTCTTTGAGATGAAACACGGTGGTGCGGTAGTCGGCGGGAACGACGCTGCTGGGGTCGATGATGTTGCCGAGCAGGTAGTCGAGGTTGTGGCGGTCGCTACCGGTGAGTTCGGGGCCGATCTGGCCGCCCTCTCCGTAGAGCCGATGGCAGGCGGAGCAGGCTTGCACGAAGAGCAGGCGGCCTTTGGAGGCGTCGGCGCTGGAGATTTGATCCGGCTGGAGCCGTTCGCGCCATTGCTGGAGCTGCTGCTGGCGGTCGGCGGCGGTCTCGCGCACCTCTCCCCAGATGCGACGCAGGAGGGTGTCGAGATTGGGATCCTTCATGGCGAGGATCTGGCGGGCGTTGAAGGGGGAGAGGGCGGTGCGGGGTAGGGTACCGCGCTCGATGTGCTGGAGCAGAGCGCGGGCGCTGCTGGGGCGGCTGACGAGGGTGGCGATGATGGCTTCGCGATCCTCCAAGCGGCGGGACCAGAGGTTGGCCATGGTGTGAGCGCTTTCGACATCGTCGAAGTGGGCGAGTCCGAGGATGGCCGTGCGGGCCATGATTTTGTCCTTCAGCCAGTCTTTCAAAACGGGCAGCAGATCGGGCTGCGGATCTCGCAGGAGATTGGCCGCTGCTTGGCGGCGCGCGTCGGGGTCGGCCTCTGCATCGCGGCTGATGGCGAGAAGTTCCTGGCGATTGCGACCGTCGCCGAAGACCTGGGTCAACTCGCGGAGAGCCGTTTGCAGATCGGTCTCTTGGGTTTGAGCCAATTTTTTGGCCAAGGCGGGCCAGGAGGTGGGGGCGGTGGCGCGGGTCCAGCCTCGCAGTCCCTCCGCCATGCCGGTGAGGATGGCGGTCTGGGCGGGAGGAGTTTCTGCGGCCAGGGTCACCAGCTGGGCCACGGGCTCTGGGGCGGTGTCGATGGTCTCCGTCAGGCGCCGCGAGATGAGCCGCCGCAGGGTGGGCATGCTGGTGTCTCGGATCAGGGCGAGGGCCTCGGTGGGATGGTCGGCGATGAGGGGCTCGATGGCGTACCAAATCATCAACGGCTGCTGGCGATCGGTGGCGTCGGCGGTGACGCTGGCGAGGCGAGACGCGAGCGGGAAGCGCTGGGCGGCGGGGATGCGCTGGAGGGCGGCGGCGGTCTCGAGGCGGACTAGGCCGGACGAATCAGCGGCGGCGGCTTGGAGGATTTCGGCGGAGTTTTCCGGGGCAGCATCCACGGACCAGCGGGCTCCCATGGCGCGCACGCCTTCGTCGGCGTGGTGGCGCATGGCTTCCAGATCGCTCGTGGTCAGAGTGTCGGCGCGTTTTTTGGCGGAAAAAGCTGCCAGAGGCGGATCCTGGCGAGTGGAGGGATTTTCGCCCTCATAGATGATGCGGTAGATGCGGCCGCTGTTGCGGTGGATGCCGTCGTTGTCATGGCACTCGCCGGTGTCGGACCAGTCGTTGACATAGACGCTGCCGTCGGGTGCGGTGACGAGGTCGAGCCCGCGAAACCAGGGGTCGGCGGCCTGCATGAAGTCGGCTCCGTGGTGGGCGGTGTAGCCGCAGCCTTCGCGCTCGAGGATGTCCATGTTGATGCGATTGCCGTGGAGATTGCAGGTGAAGAGTTTGCCGACGTAGTCCTGTGGCCAGTTGCCGCCGGGGTAGATGAGGCAGCCCATGTGGGCGTGGCCACCGCCGAGTTCGCTGGTGCGGGAGGAGACGCCTTTGCGGATGTCATTCCACACCTCAGCCCCGCTGTCCCAGTGCACGTGGTCGGCGGTGTGGTTGATGATTTCATAAATGCCGCTGCGCAGGTGGGAGCCGAACATCCGCTCGTAATACGCACCAGGGATGGCGTGCCAGAGGTGACCGATGACGGTGTTGGTGTAAAAAAGCTGGCCGCTGGCATTCCAATCGCTGCCCCAGGGATTGGTGCCACCGTGGCAGAAGACTTCGAAGCGATGCTGGGTGGGGTGGAAACGCCAGATGGCGCAGTTGAAGCGGGTGCGCTCGGACTCGGGGGTGCCGGGTGCGCCGACGGCGGAGGTGGAGGTGATGCCGTGACGTCCGTAGAGCCAGCCATCGGGGCCAAACTTGAGTCCATTGACGATGTTGTGGCCGATGGTTTCGGCATCAAAACCATCCAGCAGGACCTGCGGGGGACCATCGGGGCGATCGTCGCCGTCGGCATCAGGCAGGAAGATCAGCTGCGGGGGGCAGAGGGCATAGACGCCGCCGGGAGCGGTGGCCACGCTGGTGAGACGCTGGCCTTCATCCCAAAACACCTTGGCGTGGTCGGCCTGGCCGTCGCCATCGGGGTCTTCGAGGATGAGGAGGCGATCTCGCAGCTTCATTTCCCAGCGCAGCGGTTGCTGGGCGTAGGTGTAGCATTCCGCCACCCAGAGTCGGCCTTTGGAGTCGAAATCGATGGCGATCGGCTGCCGGACCATGGGCTCGCTGGCGACGAGTTGGCAGCGAAATCCCGGAGGCAGCTTCATGCTGCGGGCGGCCTCCTCGGCGGGCATGGGTTGGGGATTGCCCGGCTCCGTGTCGAAGGGTTCGGGGAAGGCGGAGTCGGCGGCAGCGCTGAGGGCTGCGGTGGAAAGGAGGGTGGTGAGAGCGAGCAGACGGATCATGGCGCGCTGGAGAAACGCGGCTCACGGCGTCAGCTTTCCGTCTGGCGCTGCGGAATCACGCGCCGTTCGCCTGCGCGGCCTGAAGGACGGCGTCGCGGGGGATGCCGCGCAGCTCGAAGACGCGGTAGATGGTGTCTTCGATGAGATTGTTGGGGCAGGAGGCTCCTGCGGTGATGCCGACGACGATGGGGGCTTCGGAGGCGAGTTTTTCGGAGTAAGACCGGGTCTCTGCCTTCTGATGCAGATCGAAGTGGACGATGGTGGTCAAATCCTCCAGGCAGGAGGCGGTGCGGATGAAGAAGGTGGGCAGTTGCTTCTCTCCGATCTCGACGAGGTGGGTGGTGTTGGAGCTGTTGTAGCCGCCGACGACGAGGAGGATGTCCAGCGGCTTGTTGAGCAGCTGAAATAGGGAGTCCTGGCGCTCTTGCGTGGCTCCGCAAATGGTGTCAAACACCTGAAAATTCTCCGCACCGGTCTCTGCGCCGTCGCGATCCACGATGGCTTGCTGGAGGCGGCGCTGAATTTCCTCGGTCTCGGATTTCAGCATGGTGGTCTGATTGGCCACGCCGATGCGCTGAAGGTGGAGATCGGGGTCAAATCCGGGGGAGGTGGCTCCTTTGAAGCGACGCATGAACTCGGCGGGATCACCGCCGTGACGGATGTAATCTCCCACGTAGTCCACCTCCTCCAGAGTGAGGACGACGAGGAAGTGGCCGTTGCCCGCATCTCCCAGCGCTCGCGAGGAGGTGGCGCGGGTTTCCTCATGGGAGGCCTTGCCGTGGATGATGGAGGTGAAGCCGGTCTTGGCGTAGCTGCGCACGCGCTTCCACACGCTCATCACGTCGCCACAGGTCGTGTCCACCACCTGACAGCCGCGCTCCTGGATGAGATTCATGAGCCGAGTTTCAGCACCGAAGGCGGGGACGATGACGACGTCTTCCTCCCCCAGCTCCGCGATGCGCTGCATGTGCTCCTCGATGGGAATGCGGATGACGCCCATCTCATCGAGCTGTCGATTCACCTCGGGATTGTGAATGATCTCTCCGAGGAGATAGACGGAGCGATCAGCAAAAACGCGCCGTGCGGCGTAGGCGAGATCGATGGCGCGCTCCACGCCGTAGCAAAAGCCAAAATCCCGCGCCAGCCGCACCATGGTGTTGCCGATCTGGAGCACGCTACCCTGCGCTCGCACGCCCTCGACGAGCGGGCTGCGGTAGTGCTGCTCCACCTCCGCCTGGACGCGGGCCATGACCTCGGGCGTACGGACATTCACCCGGCGTTGGCGCGGGGGCTTGGGTGGAGCTTCGGACATTGGGGCGGGCCGATGGCGGGGTCAGTTTTTGAACATGTTGCCCTTGTAGGCGATGTCGCGGAAGAACTGCTCGCTCAGCATGTAGGACATGGGCGGATCAGGCAGGGTGGAGTCATCCAAAACGGGCAGTCTGGCTCCAGCGGTGGCGTCTTCCGGGTGGGAATGGGCGATGATGAGCGGCGTGCCGACGCGGGTCATGGCGAAGATTTTGGCGGCGGATTTCTCCGGCAGGCGGATGCAACCGTGGGTGCAGGGATAGGGCTTCACGTAACCCCAGTGCATGCCGTAGGCTGGCATCCACTCCATCCAAAAGGGCATCGGATACCCTGCGCCGGGGCTGCTAGCACGGCGGCGTTTTTCTACCTTGTTGGTGATCCGATAGGTGCCCGAGCGAGTCGGTGTGGAGGGGGTGCCGACGGAGCAGGGGGTGGCGAGCAGGACTTTGTCTCCCTCCACCACATAGACCCGCTGGGCTCCGGTGCTGACCTTGACCTTCACGGCGGAGGGATTGGTGGGGCGAGTGGCGGGCGGATCGAAATCCTTGGCGTAAAAGGCACCGCCGGTTTTTTTGGTGGCGCACTGGGTCAGGGGCAGCAAAGCCAGGGCGACGAATCCGAGGCGAAACAGGTGGGATAGGTTCTTGGGCATGGTGAAGGTCTGGGGTGTCTGCCACCCGTAGCACACCGCTTTGCAGCCGCCACCGGTTTTCGTGGAAGGCCTGGTGTGAAGGCGGCATCGGCGCAGGAGCCGGGTCCAGTGGGCCCGCTGCCCTAGAGGAGTTTGTGCGGAGCTGGGGATTTGGTGGCGTTGGGGACGCGGTGGGCCTAGATTGGGGGGATGAATGATCAGTCGCTCTCTTTTCCGGTGCGGGAACGTCATGGCTGGGTGCGTGTGGCGGCGGTGTCTCCTGCTCTGAAGCTGGGCGATGTGGCGGTGAATGCGGCGCGGTCGCGGGAGGCGGTGCAACAGCAGGTGGAGGCGGGGGCGCGGGTGGTGGTGCTGCCAGAGCTGGGGCTGACGGGATACGGATGCGGCGATCTTTTCCACCAGACCAGTCTGGTCCGGGCGGCACGGGCGGCGCTGGCGCAGCTGGTGGCGGCGAGTCATTCCTGGGGCGCGCTGGTGGCGGTGGGGTTGCCGTGGGAGGTGGGAGATCGCCTTTACAATGTGGCGGCGGTTTTCGCTCGGGGCCAACTGCTGGGGGTGGTGCCGAAGTCGTTCCTGCCGAACAGCGGGGAGTTTTATGAGCGGCGTTGGTTTTCCCCGGCCGAGACGCTGACGGTGGCGGAGGTGCCGTGGGGGGAAGAAACCGTGCCGATGGGGACGGATCTGATTTTTGAGGTGGGAGATGTGCCGGGTTTGCGTGTCGGGGTGGAAATCTGCGAGGATCTGTGGACGGTGATCCCGCCCTCGAGCCGCGCGGCTCTGGCGGGGGCGACGGTGCTGGTGAATCTCTCCGCCAGTGATGAAATCCTGGGTAAGGCGGACTACCGCCGAGATCTGGTGACGCAGCAATCAGCCCGCTGTCTGGCGGCCTACGCCTACGCGGGGGCGGGCCCGGGGGAGTCGAGCACGGATGTGGTTTACTCGGGCCACTGCCTGATCGCGG
>JAGRPD010000161.1:1702-5772 GCA_020439875.1 Verrucomicrobiales bacterium | reverse complement strand
GCAGATGGCGCGGTGGAGTGGGACGGGGATCGCCTACCCGCCGAGCGCTTGGCGGAGCGCGCTCAGCAGGAAATCGAACGGCGGCCGGATCTCGGCATCATCCTCCATGTCGATGCCAGCACGCCGGTGCAATCGTTGCTGCCCATTCTGCGAGACCTCGCCCGTGCCGGAGTTCGCCACACCGCATTTCAAACGGCAGGACCCGCGCATCCGACAGCCTCCCCTGCCCCGTGAGCCGCCTGCGTCGCCCAGATTTGAAACGATCCGAACGGCTGCCGACGCTGCGGCCGGCCCTGATTGGAGCGACGGTGCTGCACTTGCTGCTGGCGGCTGCGCTGCTCGCCTACCTGTGGGGGGACGGTAGCGAGGCCGCTTTTTCCTCGCTCGATGAACCGATCAACGCTCGCGTTTCGATCCCTTCGGAAAACCCCACGGAGGGGACGAACTTGGTGTGGTTTTCTCCTCAGAGTTGGTTGGCTGCATCCGCATCCCTGCCCTCCTCGGAGGCAACCATTCCATCAGTCTCTGCGTCGGATCCAGATCCCACCCCGCTGCCCCAAGGACGAAGCATCACCCTCTCCCGCCAGCAAACGCCCGACACCCTGACGACCTCCTCTTCCCCAGGTCTGGTGGGTGCGACCGCTCTCTCGTCAGCAGATCGGGATCTGCTGCGCCAGCTGGACCGGGCTCTGCAGACCGCCTTCATGGAGATTTGGTCTCCCCCGACGGCAGAGGATCTCCCTCCCAGCCAGCGAGCCGCCGCTCTTGACGTGCAGCTCAACGGGCAAATGACGCTGACCACCTCCGCATTGAACCAACCTTCCGGCTCCGCCAATTTTGATCTGTCGATTCTTCGAGCCGCTGAGATCGTCAAGCAGCGGCTGCCGATGTGGATCTCGGCGGGTCTGCCCGATGGCACGCGGTTTCCTGCGGCCTTGCCTTCCCCTTTGCAAGATTCCGGTTACAATTACCGCATCACTTTCACCATCGAGTAATGCGCCTTTTCCTCGCCCTCCTCTGTCTCATCGGCTGTGCCCCTCCCCTGCACGCCGGTTGGGATTGGCTGCCTTGGAAGTCTTCCACCTCGGCCGAGAAATCCGCGTCAGCCGCTCCGAAGGGAGCGTCCATCAGCCTGACTTCTTTTTCAGGCAGCACGGGCAGCAGCGCCCGCCGCAACCTGCACTCGGAGCTTTTGCGCAGCGGTCGTTTGGCTGTGCTCCGCGCTCCCGACGCAGCAGGTGACTACACGCTCTCCGCCAGCTCCAGCAGCGGGCGCATCGATGCCACTCTGACCTCGCAGACCAAGGGCCGCCTGTTTGAGCGCACCTACGCGGCTCCTGGGTTGGATGAAAACGTCAAAACTCTCGCCGATGACATCATTTATGCCATCACGGGCAGTCCCGGTCTCGCCACCAGCCGCATCGTTTTCGTCAGCGATCAATCGGGCACGCATCAGATCTACATGTGCGATCCCGACGGTCGCAACGTCCACCAGCTCACGCGCGACCCGCTCGGCGCGGTCTCACCATCGCTCTCTCCCGACGCCACTTTGATGGCCTACACCAGCTACGGAGGTGGATACTCTGAGGTGCGCCTACTGGATCTCGGTGGCGGGTTTGAACGCTCCATCACCGACACGTCCGGCGGAGCCTTTGGGGCTGCCTTTGCCCCAGATGGCGTCCACCTCGCTCTGATCATGGGCTTCCTGGGAAATCCCGAACTTTTCATCACCGATCTAAATACCACCTCGGCCGCCTGCGCCAGTGAGACCCTGGGCGCACCGTCCAGTCCCGCTTGGCATCCCGATGGTCGGCGTCTGCTTTACAGCGTCGATGAAGGCAGTGGCCCTCGGCTTTATCTCGCCGACTTTGGATCGGAAAAACAAGGCGGTGGCCTGACGCGCTGGCGCAGTGGCTACCGCTACGCCACCGACGCCGAGTGGTCGCCCGACGGTCGTCAAGTGGCCTTCACAGCTCGCTCCAGAGGGAGTTGGCTGGTGGTGACGCGGGAGTTTCCCAGTGGCGACGCCCGAGTCGTCCGCCGCAATGCCCGCCATCCGAGCTGGAGTCCCGATGGCCGACACCTGATCTACGCGGAGGCAGGGGACCTGTGCATTTTTGACCTTTCCAAAAACACTCACCGACCCATCATCACGGAGTTTGGCATCATTTCCGAACCGCGTTGGATGCATTGATCTGCCCATTCGTCCGATCCGGCCCCCCACTCAGCCATCCATGTCACGCTCCCACGCATCCTCTCTCGCCCTGGCCGTCATGCTGCCTTGCCTGACGCATTGCACGGGATTCCCGGTCGCCACGGGGGCTGACGATGATGCCGCGTTGGTGTATGCGCTCGGAGCTTTGGAGGGATTCCCCTCACCTCTGACATCCATCCTTCAGCCCGCCTGCCCAGCCCTTCCCTTCACGCCCAGCAGTCTCGACGTCGAAGGTCGCCACCGTCTGCAGCTGCAACGGGTGGCCACCCAATGGGCCAGCACACCGCAAAAGCTCATCGTCACCGGCTACACGCCGCCCGATCTGCCGAAGGATCACGCCCGCGCCCTCTCGGAGCGCCGCGCCCTCGCCGTGCGTCAGCATTTGATCGAACTCGGCGTCGAACCCACCTCGGTGCAGACCCTGGGTCTCGGTAGCGACTTCGCCCCCACAGGACCGTCTTCTCACACCATCGTCATTTATCGGGAGGAAAACTCCCGCCCGCAGCCGATGACACCCCCCTCGGACGACGACGCTCTTCCCACCGGCAAGGCTGGCGGCACCGTGGCGCATCACCGTCTTTGAACGGAGAAAAGAGAGAGCCCGGTGAAGCTGCGACCTAGCGGCAGAAACGTCACCGCATCGCATCGAGATTTTTCAGGCATCGCCATCGGGCACCGCAAAGACGCGGCCTCCGAGACAGGCCCAGGTGCCGAGACGGGTGTGGGGACTTTTCAGCACGCCCCCTGCTGCCCAGGGAGAAAAGGCCGGCAGCACCCAGCGTTCCGCTGAGGCGGCGTGCGTCAGCGGATCATCGGCAGCGGTGAGTCGCTCCCGCAGGAGTGCGGGCGCACGCAGGCTCAGGCCCGCGCCATCTCGCCAACGCCAGCCCGGGTGCAGATGCCCACAGACATGGATCCACCCGCCCGGCGGCACCCGCGCTTGCTGATCCAGCCAGGCACGTACCTGCATCGGCTCATGGCCGTGGTGGAAAAGGAAGCGCCCCTCGACATGCAGCGATTGGAAACCTTCATCCCGAGTCAAAGCAGGGCGGTCGTGATTGCCGAGCAACGGAATCAAAAGCGGAACCTCCTGGCGCAGCTCCTTCAGCAGCGCCGCCGTCGCATCCGCTGCGCCGGAGCCGTCCATCACGTCTCCCACCAAGATCAACGTGCGCGGCCGGTGAGCAGCCAGCAGATCCAGCACCGCCTGGCGGGTGGTCTGCATGCCCCAGGCAGGCAGCAGCGCTCCCTGCTTGCGGCGGTGGGATTCGAATCCATAGTGCAGGTCAGCAATGGCGAGCCAACCGCCCTCCGGATGGACCAAGGCCAGGCGGTGGTCCAGCACGGTGCCTTCAGCGATCCGCGCCAGCCCCACCTCCGCGTCGAGGCCACCGAGAGTACCGGCAGGCACTTCGGCATTGCAGCTGGCATTCCGCCCGGTGTTGGGTAGGGATCTCGGCACGCTCTTCCATTTCCCCGAACTCCACCTCATGCAAGCCCCAGACACACCCTCCGAGTCCGAACTGCTCCAAGTCCGCCGCGCCAAGCTGGATGCGATCCAACGCCGCGGTCTCAGCGGATTCGGCTCCCGCTTCGACGTCACCGCAGAGCCCGGCACCTTGAAGGCGGATTTTGAGGAAGGTCGCGAGGTGCGCATCGCAGGGCGCGTGCTCTCCCGCCGAGAGATGGGCAAAGCTGTCTTCTTTGACCTCGGCGATGTGTCCGGGCGCATCCAGTGCTACATGAACAAAAAGGAAGTCGGTGACGAGACCTGGGAGCTTTTTTCCAAAGAGACGGACATCGGCGACTTCGTCGGCATCAGCGGCCGCACCTTCGTCACCAAGGTCGGCGAAAA
>JAGRPD010000161.1:0-1629 GCA_020439875.1 Verrucomicrobiales bacterium | reverse complement strand
GATCGGGAGATCAAATACCGCCAGCGCTACCTCGACCTCATCGCCAACGAGCGCAGTCGGGAGGTCTTTGTGCAGCGCAGCCGCATGGTGGCGGAGATTCGCCGCTACCTCACCGAGTGCGGCTTCCTCGAGGTCGAGACACCGATGATGCAAGACGTGGCTGGCGGAGCTGCCGCTACACCGTTTGAGACCTATCACAACGCCCTCGGCATGCCGCTCTACCTGCGCATCGCTCCCGAGCTATTCCTCAAGCGCCTCCTCGTCGGCGGCTTCACCAAAGTGTTCGAGCTGAATCGCAACTTCCGCAATGAAGGCCTCAGTCGCCGTCACAATCCCGAGTTCACCATGCTCGAAGCCTACTGGGCCTACGCCGACTTCGAACAAATGGCCGAACTCGTAGAAGACCTCGTCTGCAACCTGGCCGAGCGCTTTTGCGGCGGCCTCAAAATCGAGCACGAGGATGAGGAAGGCAACGTCACCCGCACCATCAACCTGCAACGTCCGTGGAAGCGCGCTCGCTACGAGGACCTCCTCACCGGCATCGACCCGCAATGGTGGGACTACACAGCCGAGCAGCGTCTCAGCCGTGCCCGCGAGCTGGGGGTAGAGATCGGCCCCGACTTCGAGGACTACGAGGTCAGCCAGCATGTCTTTGAAAAACTCATCGAGGAAAAACAATTCGATCCCCTCTTCGTCACCCACTGCCCGAAGCAACTCGTGCCGCTGGCCAAACAGAACCCCGAGGACGATCGCCTCGTCGATGTTTACGAGCTGGTCATCAACGGCCAGGAAATCTCCCCCGGATACTCCGAACTCAACGACCCCGTCGTCCAGCGAGCGCGGCTGGAAGAGCAAGCGGGTGAAGAGATTCAGAAGATCGATGAAGAATTCCTTACCGCCCTCGAGCACGGCATGCCCCCAGCGGGCGGCATCGGCATCGGCATTGATCGCCTCATCATGATGCTCACCGGAGCCGAGAGTATTCGCGATGTCGTCCTTTTCCCCCAACTCAAGCGCAAAGAGGCCTGACTCCACTCTGAATCCGTCCCCTCACCTCGACTGACTCATGCACATTCGTGAAATCCTTGCGCAGGCATCGCCGACGTTTTCCTTCGAGTTCTTCCCGCCCAAAACGGAGGAAGGAGCCGACTCCCTGTTTGCCACCATTCATGAGCTGGCCGCCTGTCACCCCCACTTCGTCAGCGTCACCTACGGAGCTGGCGGATCCACCCGCGAGCTGACGCACGACCTCGTCGTCCGCCTCAAGCGTGAGACCCCGCTGGATCCCATCCCGCATCTCACCTGCGTCTGCCACTCCGAGGCTGACATCCAGGCCATCCTCGATCGCTACGCGGAAGCGGGCGTCAGCAACATCCTGGCCCTCGGTGGAGATCCGCCGAAGAACTTGGAGGGTTACAACCGCTCCCAAGACGCCTTTCAACACGCCGCCGACTTGGTCCGCTTCATTCGGAAATTCAACGACTCCGGCAACCATCCCGATCCCCGTGGATTTGGCATCGGCGTGGCCGGTTTTCCCGAAGGTCATCCCGCCACCCCCAACCGAGTGTTGGAAATGGATCACCTCAAGGCCAAGGTCGATGCCGGAGCCGACTACATCTGCACTCAGCT
>JAGRPD010000160.1:3874-10552 GCA_020439875.1 Verrucomicrobiales bacterium | reverse complement strand
TCGACCTGCACGCCGTGACCGGTCCCGGAGGCGGCGCGGCCTCCTCGTTCACGGCACCCGGCCACGCCTCGGTGTTTTCATTCAAGGCGCTCAATCCCGGCCTCTTCGTGTATCACTGCGCCACGGCGCCGGTCGGCATGCATGTGGCCAACGGCATGTACGGACTCATCCTCGTCGAGCCGATCGGCGGTCTGCCAAAGGTGGACCGGGAGTTCTACGTGATGCAGTCCGAGTTCTACACGAAGGGCCCCTATGGGCAGGCCGGGCTTCAGCCCTTCAGCATGGAGAAAGCACTGACCGAGATCCCCGACTACGTGGTCTTCAACGGCTCGGTCGGTGCCATGGCGGGTGACAATGCCGTCCAGGCCAAGGTCGGTGAGCGGGTGCGCCTTTTTGTCGGCAATGGCGGACCCAATCTCGTGTCCTCGTTCCACGTCATCGGCGAGATTTTTGACACCGTGTACGTGGAGGGCGGCGCGCTCCCGGCGCAGCATCAGGTGCAGACCACGCTGATCCCCGCCGGTGGCTCCACCATGGTGGAGTTTGGCCTCGAAGTGCCGGGAACCTACATCCTGGTGGATCACTCCATTTTCCGCGCCTTCAACAAAGGGGCCGTTGGCATGATCAAAGTGAGCGGCCCGGAGGACCTCGTCGTTTATTCCGGCAAACAGGATGATCACGTTTATCTGCTGGAAGGCGGAGCCATTCAGACCATCCCGCAGGCCGCCTCCGTGCAGCCCCCTGCCGCCAACAAAGCGGAGCGCGTCGAACGCGGAAAAATCGTGTACACCTCCATCTGCATGGCCTGCCACCAGCCTTCGGGAGAGGGCATTCCCAAGGCCTTTCCTCCCTTGGCAAAGTCGGACTATCTGAATGCGGATCCGAAACGTGCCATCAGCACGGTGCTGCACGGATTGCAGGGAAAGGTCACCGTCAACGGAGAAGTCTATGAAAGCATCATGCCCCAGCTCGGCCTCACCGACGAGCAAGTGGCCAATGTGTTGACCTTTGTTTACAGCCAGTGGGGCAACAACGGCACCGAGGTGCTGCCGGAAACCGTGAAGGAAACCCGCGCGTCCCAGCCGCCGCCCGCCGCCCCTGGAGGCCACTGATCCCATGTCGCGCCTGCTCGCCGCACTCCTGCTCGCTGCTGCCGCGGCCCTTCCCGCCGCAGACCCTCCGGCGGGGATGGTCGCCATTCCCGGCGGCAGTTACAAACCGCTGTACGCCAAGCAGACGGAGCCGCGTCACGTCGAACCCTTTTTCATCGACGTGACGCAGGTCACCAACGCGCAGTTTCTCGAATTCGTGCGGGACCATCCCGAGTGGCGGCGATCCAAGGTTCAGCGAACGCTCGCGGATGCCAACTATCTGGCGCACTGGGCGGGTGATCTCGATCCCGGCAGCGCCGCGCCGGGCGGCGCGCCGGTGACCCACGTCTCCTGGTTTGCCGCACAGGCGTACTGCGAAGCCCACGGCAAGCGGCTTCCCACCCAGGACGAGTGGGAATACGTCGCCCGCGCGGATGCCACCCAACTGGACGCCAGCAGTGACCCGGAGTTTCTGCGGCAGCTCCTCGAATGGTACTCCACACCGGCGGCCAGCACGCTGGGCGAAGTCAGCTCCGCCGTGAAAAATGCCCACGGTTTGCGCGGCCTGCACGGCATCGTCTGGGAGTGGGTTTATGATTTCAATTCCACGCTGGTCGTCGGGGATTCGCGCGGTGACGGCTCGCTGGAGCGCCAACTTTTTTGCGGAGCCGGTTCCCTGCTCGCCGCCGACGTGAGCAACTACGCCGCCTTCATGCGCTACGCGTTCCGCTCCAGCCTCAAGGGCGACTACTGCGTGGGCAGCCTTGGATTTCGCGGGGCCGCGCCGGTCAACGCAGCACCCCCGGTGCCTGCAACCACATCCTTCGCCACCATCTACGATCTCCCCGGTGAGTGGCGCACCCAGAGCGGTCAGCGGATCAAGCTGGCGGACTTTCGTGGCAAACCCAGGCTCATCACCATGGGCTTCACCTCCTGCAAGTTCGCCTGCCCGCGCATCATCGGCGACATGCACCGCATCGAGACGGCGCTCGGTGCCGACGCTGAAAAGGTCGGGTTCGTTTTTTTCTCCTTCGACACGGAAAACGATTCTCCCGAGCAAATGAAGTCCGTTCAGGAGGAGAACCAGCTTCAGGACGATCACTGGACCTTCGCGGTCTCGAGCGGTCCGGTCGTGCGCCAGCTCGCCGTTGCGCTCGATTTCAAATTTCAGTCCGTGGAGGGCTTCTTCGCCCACTCCAATTTGATCGCCCTGCTCGATGCGGACGGAAACATCCTCCATCGCGAAGAAACCCTCGGCGCGGACATTCAGCCTGTCCTTGACGCCCTGCGCCAACTTCTCCATCCCCAATGAAAACGCCCACCCTGCTCCCGGCCTGTGCCCTTGCCCATCTGCTCGCCTCCGCCATCCCCGCCGCCGAAAATCCGCTGTCGCTCGCGGACGGTCGTGTCGTCTTTGGCGTCGAATCCCAAACGCGCTTCGAGTACCGCGAGAACAACTTCGACTTCAACCGCTCCATCCGGACGATCAACGACGATTCCTGGCTGCTGCAGCGGTCGCGGGTGAACGTGAACGTGGAGCCTACGCCGTGGTTGACGCTGTTTGCCGAGGGGCAGGACAGCCGGGAGATCGGCTCGCGCCGCGCGGACCTGCCGGGAGTGCTCGGGGCTGAGGGGGACAATCCCTTCGACCTGCGCCAGGCCTGGTTTGAAATCGGCGATGAGACGGCCTTTCCTCTGACGCTCAAAGCAGGCCGCCAAGTGCTGCTCTACGGCGACCAGCGCCTGATCGGTCCCTTGGATTGGAACAACATCAGCCGCACCTTTGATGCGGCCAAACTCCGCTGGCATGGCCAAGACGGCCTGTGGGTGGATCTTTTCACCTCCTCAGTCGTCGTGCCGAATCGCGGCGGTTTCGATGAAAGCAACTGGCACTCCATTTTCTCCGGCCTCTACGCGCACATTCCCACGCTCGACTTCCAGGACACTGAACTCTACGCACTGCATCTTCGGGACACGAATCTCGGCCATGCCTTTGGCACCTTTGGCGCTCATCTGAAATCTCAGGCCGGAGCGATCGGACCCTGGGACTACGAGGCCGAATTCGCCGTGCAGACCGGGCGGGCAGGGCACCGGGATCTGCGGGCCTTCGCAGGTTATGTCGAAGGCGGCCGCACCTTCGATCACGCATGGAAGCCGCGTGTGGGGCTCGAGTACAGCTACGGCTCGGGAGACAGCAATCCCGCGGACGGAGTCCAGGGTGCGTTTCAAAATCTCTTCCCCACCAATCATCCCCACTACGGATTGATGGATGCCTTCTCCTGGAGCAACCTCCACGACCTGGTCCTCCACCTGAGCGCCAAACCCGCCGCCAAGTTCACCGCCAATCTGGATTTCCATGTGTTTTGGTTGGATGAAACCGCCGACACCTGGCGCCGCGCGAATGCCTCCACCGCCGTGCGGCCCGCCTCCCCCGGTGTCAGCAACTACGCCGGCAGCGAGCTGGACCTGGTGCTGACCTGCGCCATCAGCGAACCCTTCCGCGTCACTGCGGGCTACTCGCATTTCTTCGCCGGCGACTACCTCGCCGCCACCGGCGCGGGCAGCGACGCCGACTTCTTCTACCTGATGTCCAGCCTGAAATTCTAAGTGGCCCTCCATACTTGGAAACGCGCGGACGGAGTCTCGCCATCACGCCCGATGAAGACCCCTCTGCGCGAGCCACCCTCACCCACTGGGTGTGACCGGTGAAGGATGCCCAACCGAGCGCCAGACCTCAAGCGCGCTCGACGCGGTGGCGGAGAGCACGGGACTTCGCAGCAGTCCTGTAGCGGCGGTCTATGACCGTCGCAGGCGAAGGAGCAGCGCGGAGCCCCTTGGGCGTAATCTGACATCGATCTGCGGTCACGGGCCAAAGCCCCACGCTATTGCGTTCTACTCCACCTCCACATCACCAACGAAGATCGCGCTAGAGCATCGGTCATCCTGAAAGCGCGATGGTTCCGAGGTATTGCACTTCACGACGGCTGCATCGTGAGCGTGATGGAACGCGAGTGATTCGCTCATCGATCCGGTGTGGGGAACGTGATGGGTTTGCTTTGGTGAATTTCGAAAGACTGGCGGCCCGCCGCTTGAAGGCTTGGTGAGGCGCGAAGCTGGGGAGTTCTGGTGGAGGGTGTAGAGGAAAACGTGAGTTTTCCTGGGTGGGTGATGATGCGCCGTTTTCGTGGAGCAGGCGCATTTCGCGAACGGGAGGGATGCAGGGACTCAGCATGAGTTCTGGTAAAAGATGGTGGGTGAAAAATGTTGAGATGGTGGCTCATCGTCAGCAGATTTATTTTCTCTGGAGACCCATTCTTCCCGACCCCAAAGACGATATGGTCCTCGAAGTGGCTGTTGCCTCAGGAGCCACTCACATTGTTACCTTCAACGTCAAAGACCTTCGATTAGCTTCCCAGTTCGGCATTGCCGTTATGCTTCCAGCAGCCTTCAACCGACTTCTACCATGAGCAACCTCAGCCTCCGATTGCCCGATTCCATTCACCGACACCTCAAGCGCGCGGCGGAGGTGGACGGTATTTCCATTAACCAGTTCATCAGTCTGGCAGTGGCCGAGAAGCTGTCAGCTTTGCAGACTTATGACATCATCGCCGAGAGGGCCAAGGGCGCTTCGCGCGAGGGATTTCTTCAAGCGATGGCCATGATTCCCAAAGGGCCGGTCGCGGAGGGAGACGAACCTCGATGAACCCAATCAGGGCGAAGGTTGAAGGGCGTTTTACTTCGGAGCAAGCAAAGATAGCGCTGGCTGAACCCGGTCGGCTGATGGGCCGGGGTTTTATGCAAGTTGTCCGCGACTGCATTTTCGAGGTGTGATCCTCGCGTTGGCGTGGGCGTTTTCCGGCGTGAGTCACTCTGCGGACGATTCCGCCAGGATCTTTTGGTACGTCTCCCGCGCGTGCTGGTAGGCGGCTTTGGCGTCGGCCATTTCTTCGGGCGCGATCATCACTTCCTTTTGGGACCAGCATTGCTCCACGCCGTCGAGGCACCACTGGGCGGAGCGCTTGCTGGCGCGCACGGGTTGGTCATCGATCACCACAAAGACGGGATTGGTGTGACTGCTTGGCAGGATGCGCAGCGCCACCCAGGAGCTGCGGTCGATTTTCACGTCGTTGAAGGTCACATCGGTCAGGCTGCCGTCGGCGGGCAGGGTTTTTTCCGCCACGGGGTATCCATTCACCACCAGCTCCACCTTCACGTTGCGCGTTCCGGGGAGGCGGGCGCGCTCGATATGCCAATAGGGCTTTTGGGCGTAAGGTTGCGCGGCGATTTCCGGTTGGTCGCGCATGAGGCCGCCGTGGGGCGTGTTGTCGAGCGTTTCAGGTTTCTCGCGCAGCAGCGCGGCGGCCTTGGCGGAGACGGTGATGGTGGCTGGAGCGGGCAGGCGCAGCTCGCTGCCGTGGGTGCCGAGATCGACCTGGTTGACGCGCATGTCGATCAGGTGGCTGCGGCCGTCGGAGACGTAACAGCGCCCGTCTGAGATGCCCTGGCACCAGGCGTCGTAATCGAGTTTGGCGTCCATTTTCACATAGCTGCGGCCCAGGCCCACGCGCTCGCCATAGATGCAGGGAAAGTCGGTCTCGCCACTGACGCGGGTGCGGAAGCCGCAGTTCAGCGTGTGATACCAAATGTTCAGCTCCCACAGACTCGGCGTGTCCACCGTGCTCAGAAAATCCACCGCAGGCACCGGTTTTCCGTCGGGGCCTTCGACCTCGTGGGTGACATCGACGATGTATTCGTTCGCTCCGATGCCGTCATAGGGCGGGATTTCGTAGTTGGGCAGGTCATCGCTTTTCACCGCGAGGCCCCAGCCCGAGTGCGCGGGTCCGCAGACCGCGCCCTGCTTTTGTGCCCAGCGCAACGTGTTGAGGCAAAGGGTGGGCCAGTGATCAGACGAATCGCCGCCGGGATAGATTTGCTCCTTCAATCGCAGCAGGCACAGGTGGCCGGAGCGATGCGATCCAAAACCCGACACCTCAATGTCGTAGCGCAGCAGGTAGGGATAGCTGGAGACCTTGTCCACTGCGCCGGTGAAGAACTGCTTTTGGTAGTCGAAGCACGGACCCCAGGTCAAATTCGCGCCCACCTTGAGATCCTCACCGACGATGTGGCGCAGCATGGCGTCGGCGTGCACGCCTTGGCTCGGTGTCTCGTAGTGCTTGCAGCCGGCGGCGTGGATGTGGTGATCGCCGGACCACCAGCCGAGCTTCGATGGATCGATCCAGCGTTGCAACTCCACCTTCGTTGTGGTGGGAGCGTCTTGGATTTCGACCTCCACCGTCTGCGGCAGGTACTCTGGGCCGCGACTGGCCGTGACCTGATACCGTCCACTGGCGAGCGGCACGCTCTCGCCCGTGGAACGGTACACCTGCGGATGAAAACGGAAGTCCGGCTCCACGCGATGCACTTGCGAGGGCCAGACGCGGTTCCCGGCATCGCGAATTTCAAAAGCGGCGGTGGTCGGCTGGCCGTTTTCGTCCGTCACCTGAAAGGTCAGCGGATGGGTGGGAGTGACCTCAAAGTTCAGCAGCAGATCGGAGCGAAAGCCAAGGTCCTGAGTGCCCTGACCCAC
>JAGRPD010000160.1:0-3813 GCA_020439875.1 Verrucomicrobiales bacterium | reverse complement strand
TAGTCGAGCGACACACCGCTGAGGCGGTCGGTCAGCGGGCGATCCACAAACAGCGCCGCCTCGACCTCCGGAGCCTCCGAAGAAACGGCGAGCGGGGCGGTGACGGCGGCCTCGTTGTTCACCTTGATGAGGAACAGCGCCCAGTCGTTTTCGACCAAAAGCGGCCGCGCCGGTCCCGTGATGGCGGACACTCGCGACTCGGGATTGATCGTCACCTGGGCCAGACAAAGGGGATCCAGCGTTTCCTGGATGATGCGGATCTTGCTGGCGACGCCGGGAGGATTTGGCGGCAGCGTCACCCGCGCCGTTTGCTCCGGCGTCAGCGGATGCCCGACGAATTGCAACGCCTGCAGCAAGCGGTTGCAGTTCACCTGCAACGGCTGCAAATCCACCTTCTCGATCCGTTCCAAATCCGCCGCGTTGGCATCGAAAGAAATCACAAGAGCCAGCCCGGCAAAAGAAAGCAGCTTTTTCATGCTGCCATTGAAGCGGTTTGGCGCGGGTGAGTCGATGCTGAAACGCCGCTCAGAAAGGCATTCGAAGTTTTCGGCAGCGGTGCTCTTCGGTCGTTCGATCAATGCCCGGGGTGCCGCTTTACAGGTAGATCGTCTGGCCGCGGAGCACGGGCGCTTCGTCTTTTTTCTTCTTTTTCTTCTTCCCACTCTTCTTCTTCGGCTGCGGAGCAGGCTCGGGCTCAGGCTCTGGATCTTCAGGGAGGTGAGCGCTGAGGGCCGGGGCACCCACCCGCAGGCGCGGGCCGGGACCGGCTTGCGAGGCACTGCCGGTGACGATCACGGAGGTGCCGACGGGGGTGGCGTAAAAATAGGTCCGCGCCATGTCCGTGGGCATGCGCACGCAGCCGTGCGAGGCGGGATAACCTGGCAAAAATCCCTCGTGCATGCCGATGCCTCCGTTGAACCGCATGAACCAACGCATGTCTGCGCCTTCATACCGGGTGCCGGGGGGGCGCGGATCCTCGCGACTGTCCACATCTCCCTGGACGACGCGGCCCGTGGCGATGTCGATGTAGGCTCCGTAGCAGGAGCTGCGATGGTCCACGTCTTTTTCTGTGACCCGATACGAACCGGTGGGCGTGGGGTGAGACGGCGTTCCCGAGGCGATCGGGGTGAGGCCGATCTGGGACTCTCCTTTGTAATAGCGAGCTTCCTGGCGGGTCAGATCGATGACGATCTTGCGGGAGCCGGGTACGTCGTCCCCGTGCCAAAAGGCGATGGGAGCCGATTCTTGCTCAGCTTCTTCCACCTCGGGCAGGCTCGCGCAGGAGGCCAATAGCAAGGGGAGGGCTAGGAGCCCCCGGAATGCGGCGGTGCGGGTTGGTTGGGAAATGAAACGCGGCTTCATCCGGGCGTTGATAGCGGGCGATGGGCCGTTGGGCAACCTCGCGATTTGACTTTGTCCACCCGGCGGCGAGTCTGGGCTGGTGATTTTCTTCCGACTCAAACTCCGCACTGCGCTGCGTGGATGGCTAGCTGGCCATTCTGCGGGAATGCGTCGTGGATGAGGATCGGTGCCGAATTGAGCCCTCCGTTTCACCCTTCAGCGAGCCCGCTTCACGTTTTGTGCAGCGGGCTTTTTTTGTCATGTCCTCCCCGTCTTCTCGCCCATCTTCTGCGCTCTTGACCTTCACCATCGTGGCGGCCTCGGCGGTGTGTTTTTCTAGCAAAGGCGTCATGGCTAAGGCTGCGTACCGCCATGGGGCCGACGCTCTGACGGTGTTGGGTTTGCGCATGCTGCTGGCGACACCGATTTTTCTGATCACGGCCTGGATCGGCCAGCATCGCTCTCGGCTGCCGTTGGAAAAGGGAGACGGCTGGCGGCTGCTCGGCTTGGGGTTTCTGGGTTACTACCTGAGCAGTGTGATGAACTTCGTGGGTCTGCAATTCATCAGTGCGGGTTTGGAACGCATGATCCTGTATGCTTACCCGACGCTGGTGGTGCTGGGAGGCTGGATGATGGGACGGGGTGCGCCGACGGGTCGGACGCTGCTGGCTTGCGGCTTGGCCTATGGCGGGATCGTGCTGGCCTTTGCTGGTGAGGTGGCGCGGCCTCACGCGACGCCGGGTCATATTGCGCTGGGAGCGGGCTTGGTGTTCGCCAGTGCGGTGACCTATGCGGCCTTCATTTTGCTCAGTGGCCCGGTGGTGCAGCGGGTCGGAGCTGCGCGGTTTACCTCGCTGGTCTCGGGAGCCTCCGGTCTGATGGTGATGCTGCATCTGCTGGTGACGGGACACGGATCGACGCTGCTGACTCAGCCGCGTCCCGTTTATCAATGGGCGGTGGCCATCGCTCTCTTCGGCACGCTGCTGCCTTCCTACTTGCTGGGCTTTGGGTTGAGACGGGCGGGGCCGCAACGGTTTGCCGTGATCAGCAGCGTGGGGCCGCTGATGACCTTGCTGCTGGCAAACGGGCTGCTGGGAGAAACGGTGACGCTGGCCCAGGCGGCGGGTTTTTCCATGAGCCTGCTCGGCGGGCTGGCAGTGAGCCTGACGGGCAAACGCTGAGGGCCGATCTCACGCTTCCTCCCCGGAGCGGGCGGCTTCGTGTGGGGCGTCGATCCAGCGATCGTGCTCGCGGATGAGGTCGATGAGCCGAGCGACGGCTTCGTCCTCGGGGATATTGAATTTCACGGCGGTCTTGCCGACGTAAAGATTGATCTTGCCGGGTGCGCCACCCACGTAACCAAAATCGGCGTCCGCCATCTCGCCGGGTCCATTGACGATGCAACCCATGACGGCGATGCGCACGCCTTTGAGATGACCGGTGGCGGCTCGGATTTTTTGCGTGGTGCTTTGCAGGTTGAACAGGGTGCGCCCACAGCTGGGGCAGGCGACGTAGTCCGTTTTGAAAATGCGGGTGCCGGCGGCTTGCAGGATGTTGTAGGCGATGCGCAAGCTCTGGCCGGGTGCGGGCTCGCCGTTGACGAGGACGGCGTCGCCGATGCCGTCGCAGAGCAGGGAACCGATATTGGTGGCGGCGCGCAGCAGGTTTTGCACAAAGTCCGCAGTCTCCACGGTGGCGGGGCCTTCGAGGGTGTCTTTGAGCAGGATGGGATGGCGGGCATCCAGCTTGGCGGCCAGCAGGCGGAAGGCGGGGATGACGCGCAGGGCCAGCCCTTCCGCCACGGTGACGAGACGTGGCTGCGGGTCTGCGTTCAATGCGGTGATGGTGGCATCATCGCGGGGATCCACGGCGATGACACCGCTGTCCTCGACCACGACCTCGGGTTTGTAATCACCCAGCCGATCCAGTTTGTGCGCCAGAGCATCCCATTTTTCGCGTGAGGTAAAGACGGCGACGGTGGCTCCTCCGCCGACATCAATCCCGCTGATCGGGAGGCGCTCGCTCGCGCGGCGCTGGTAGCTGAAGGGATCGTAGCGCACGGGCTGCTGCTGCTCGGGCTGGATGGTCTCTCGCCGGGCGGGTTCCCCGTCATTGTAGGGCTGCACGAGGGCGTAGCACACCGGGATCTCAAACACAGCGTCTTCGGTGAGGGAGACTCGCACCGTATCTCCGATGCCATCGGCCAGCAGGGAGCCAATGCCGATGGCGCTCTTGATGCGGCCGTCCTCGCCGTCTCCCGCCTCGGTCACGCCGAGATGGATGGGGTAATTCCAGTCCTCACCCTGTGCGCTGAGATGCGCCACCAGCAGGCGATAGGCCTCGATCATGACCTTGGGATTGCTGGCCTTCATGGAGAAGAGAAAGTTGTGGTAATCATTGCGCCGCGCGATGCGGGCAAACTCCAACGCGCTCTCCACCATGCCCAGCGGGGTATCGCCGTAGCGATTCATG
>JAGRPD010000159.1 GCA_020439875.1 Verrucomicrobiales bacterium | reverse complement strand
GCATCGGACTTGTGACGGGCTAGGCCACAAGCTGTTGTCTTGACAGCATTAATTGCGATGTCATGATTGCATGATGCGAACGACGGTCACCATCGATCCCGACACGGAGATCTTGCTGAAGGAGACCGCTCGGAAAACGGGGCGGTCCTTCAAAGTGATCTTGAATGAGGCGGTTCGCACCGCCTTGGGTCAGAGCGGTCAAAGGCAGGTCAAGGTGATGCCTCTGTTTTCCGCACCTTTTCCGAAGAACCTTGCGGACGCCAATTTCAACCGGTTGGCGGACGAGTGGGACGACGGCGAGACGCTGCATGAATTGGTTCCCTGACCGGTGGCGTGATGATCCTTCCAGACATCAATGTGCTCCTCTATGCCTATAATCCGAGCGCGCCCGCGCATGTGACGGCAAAACGATGGTGGGAGGCAGCCCTCAACAGCAGCGAATTGATCGGCCTTCCCCACGAGGTGATTTTCGGGTTCATCCGCATCGCCACCCATCCGAATCTTGGAGCAGCGGCCGTGCCACTCAGCAAGGCGCGGGCAGTGGTGGAAGGCTGGCTGGAACTGCCCCAGGTGCGGGTCTTGGTGCCTGCCGATGACCACTTCAAATCCGTGATGAAGCTGATGGAGCAGGCAAATGCGTCCGGACGTGTCCTGTCGGACGCGGTGTTGGCGGCCCATGCCATGGCCCACCGCGCCACGCTTTGCTCCAATGACTCGGACTTCGCGCGATTCGAGGGATTGGACTGGAGGAATCCCCTGCGCGGCACTTGAAACCCGGACAAATCAGAGGAACGGCAAAAGGAGATTTGCGGTTATGGACTGGGTCGGCGAAGGATCCTGGTGAGTTGGTGGCATCGTTTGCGAAGCCGGCTGCGCCCGGTTCCAGAGTCCGTTAAAACCGGGACGCGCGCTCCGTTAGAGCCTGGGGCAACTCCCGACGTTTCGCGCCTCCCGCCAACCCGCAGCTCGCCGCCCGCCTTCATAAAACGCGTTGCAACAAGGCGCTCCGGGGAGCAAATTGCCGCCGATGAGTTCATCGACGATGACTTCGATCAAGATCGGGACCCTGGCCGAGCGCTTGAGCGCCTCCGCCAGCGTGCCTCTGGAGAAAGCCATCGAGGGCGTGCGGGCGCATGGTCCCCAACCAACGAGAGTGAACCCTTCGATTGTGGCCTTGGAGTCCATCGAGAAATCGAAGTCCGCGCCTTTGTCGAAGCCACCTCCCGGCTTGAGTACAACAACGGCCAAGAACACGACGTCTTCTTTGACCCCGACTCTGGCCGAGTCGTCAAACTGACCCGCCCGGGCAAATTCGGTGCCAAGGGAGGACCGCAGGAGTATCTTCAGCGCCTGGCTTGGTCGAACGAGTTTTTTGATGATGATTGGCTGGTGGAAGGTTGGCTGCGTTACCCGAATGAAGCGGCACCCCGCGTCGTCACCAGTCAGCCCTGGTATCGCGTGAACCCCGATCGCCCCATGCCCACGATGGCGGAGATCGACGCCTACATGTGGCGGGTCGGGTTTTTGAAAGCCTATGACGGCGCGTGGATTCATTCGAAGCGTGAAATCGTGGCGACCGACGCACTGCCAAAAAATTTCGTGATCGACGTTTCGGGCTTCATCCAGCCGATAGACCTGATCTTGTACACGCCGGGCGATGAACCTTGGGATCGCCTGCAAAACATGGCGCGCAACCTGCCGCAGGTTGGCGCGCGTTTTTCCTGACTCGGGCTGTCATTTCCGGCGGGAATCGGCGGGCGCTGAAACGCCCTTCGCCTTGCTCACGCGAGCACCGGCTGGATCACGTTTCCGAAGTCGCGCTCGAGGCGTTTGCGGCCGGGGATTTGCAGCCGACGGGGGTCGAGGCCGAGCAGGTGGAGGATGGTGGCGTGGACGTCGGTGACGTAGTGCGGGCTTTCGACGGCGTGGAAACCGAGTTCATCGGTGGCACCGTGGATGGTGCCGCCCTGGGTGCCGCCGCCGGCCATCCACACGCTGAAGCCATAGGGATGATGGTCGCGCCCGTCGCTGCCCTGGGAGCCGGGCGTGCGGCCAAACTCGGTGGCAAACACCACCAGCGTGTCCTCCAGCAGGCCGCGCCGCTTCAGGTCCTTGAGCAAACCGGCGATGGGCCGATCGACCTGCTGCGCGAGGTTGGAGTGATTCTTTTTCAATCCCGAATGCGAGTCCCAGGCACCCGCCGCGCCGTCGCCATGCTGGATTTGAATGAAACGCACGCCGCGCTCGGCCAGGCGCCGCGCCACCAGCAGTTGGCGGGCGAAGGGTTCCGTCACCTTTTCGTCGAGACCGTAGAGGCGCTTTGTCTCCTCGCTTTCACCGTCGAGATTCATCGTCTCCGGCACGGCGGTCTGCATGTTGAAGGCGAGTTGATAACTCTTGATGCGCGCCGCCAGGGTGGCGTCTCCGGGATACTGCTCGGCGGCGAGCCCGTTCAGCTCATGAATCAGCCGGAACTGCGCGGCCTGGTCCGTGTGCGCGACCGGGATCTCCGGCGAGGCAAAGGTGAGCGGGTTCTTCGGATCGACCTTCAAGTTCACCGCGTCGTAGGCGGGGCCGAGGTAGTGGCCGTCGCGCGTGTCAAAAAAGCGCGGACCCATGTTGATGAAGGACGGCAGGTTGTCGGTCATCGAACCGAGCCCGTAGGAGACCCAGGCACCGAGGGTCGGCACGCGCGGCTCGAGCATGTGGCGTCCGCTGTGGAACTGCACCTGCGCGCCGTGGTTGTCGTCGGTGGTCCACATGCTGCGGATGAAGGCGATCTCGTCGGCGCAGGAGCCGATGTGGGGAAACCAGTCGCTGATCTCGATCCCGCATTGGCCGTAGCGTTTGGAGCCGATTTGCAGCGGGTAGATCGTGTTGCGCTGCTTGCCGTTGGCATCGTTCACCACGACGACGCGCACCTTCTTGAGCTTCTCCGGGTCCTGCACGTCGGCGAAAGGGGTCTCACCAATCGTCTTGCCGGCATACCGGTTCAGCGCCGGTTTGGGATCGAAGCTCTCCATGTGGCTGACGCCGCCGCGCATGAACAGCCAGATCACCCGCTTCGCCCGCGGCGCAATCATGGGCAGGCCATCGGGCGGTCGCCACCCCTCCTCAGCCCGCAGCATCGAAGCCAGCGCAATGCTTCCGAGCCCGCCGAGGACATCACGGCGGAGGAAAGGCGTGGGCGGGGGGCGTGCGTTCATCTCAGAGTGACGAAGTCGTTGTGGTTGATCAGGGCTTGGAGGAACAGGCTGCGGTTTTGCTTCAACGCGGCAAAGCCCTGCGCGCAGGTGGTTTCCTCCGCACGAGTGGGCGCGCGACTGAGAAGGGTGAGGAAGGCTTGCTGGATGAAGGCAGGATCATCGAGCGGGGCGAGCTGCCGCGCCATGGCGTCGGCGCAATCGCGGCTGAGTTTGCTATTGGTGAGCGCGAGCGCCTGCTGGGGGACGATGCTTTCGTTGCGGCGGTAGCACTCGAGCACGTTGGCGTTGTCAAAGGCACCGAGGAAGCGGTCCTCGGTGTCGGGATTTTGAATGAAGTAAAGGGAGCGGCGCAGGGTGGTGTCGGACGCTTTGGGATCGATGCTGGGGCCGCCCAACGCCGGGTCGAGTCGGCCGGAGAGATGCAGCAGGCTGTCGCGCACGGCTTGGCTTTCCAGGCGGCGCGGGTTCATGCGCCAGTAGAAGGTGTTGTCGGGATCGGCCTTCAGCGTGGCGGGATTGGCGGCGACGTTGGACGAACTGCGGCGGTAGAGATCGGACAAAACCAGGCGGCGGTGCAGGTGCTTCAAACTCCAATCGTGCTCCATGAAATCAACGGCCAGGGTGTCGAGCACATCCTGGTGCAGCGGGGCGGGCGAGCGCCGGCCGAAGTCATCGACATTGGTCACCAGCGGCGTGCCGAAGTGGCGTAGCCAGACGTGATTCACCAGCACGCGGGCGGTGAGGGGATTGCGCGCATCGGCCATCCAGCGCGCCAGGGCGAGACGGCGGCCGGTGCTGGTGGCGGGAAACGTTTGCACCTGCGCGCTGGTGGCGTCGTCCGGACCTTCCTGGGCTTTGCGGCTGACGAGGGGCAGCGTGTGGCTTGAGCCGGGTTGGGCTGCGAGGTCGCGTGCTTTTTGCAGGGCTTCCTTCGCGGCTTGGATCTTCTTGGCGGCGTCTTTGGCCTTTGGATCACTCTCAAGCCGCGCCAAGTCGAACCCGGCCTTGGCCAACTGATAGCGGGCGTCGGCTTTGGCGGCGGTCGTGGCGAGCTTCTTGTCTTCGGGACGTTGCTCGGCGGCGAAGACGGCGCGAAGCATGGCGGGTTTTGCCTGGGCGGCGGCGAGGCGTTTTTCCGCCAGGGAGAGGGCGGCTTTGGCATCGGCAAGGCTGGGACCCGAAGCGGCGGAAGGTTCGCGCAGCACGGCGTCCGCAGGCAGTTCGGCGAGGCGGAAGTGATGAAACTCCACGTCCGCATCGAAGGCGGTCAGCGACATGGCACCGGTGCGGCGGGGTTCGGTGAAGCGGTAGGCGAGCACTGGTTCGCCATCGATGTCAGCGTTGAGGAGATCGCCGCGAAGACGGAGGTCGAGCGTGTAGCGGATGCCTTCTTTGACGGTTCGCCGCACGGCTCCAGCAGCGGGGTAGCTGGACTTGCCGTTGCGCCCGAGGGAGACCTGGATTTTGGATCCACCCGATACGGCGCTCAGGTAAACCATCACGTAGTCGCCGCTGTTTTCATCGAACATCAAACCGACGGACTTCCATTTTTCACCGCCGTGAATGGTGAAGCTGAGGCGGGCTTCGAAGTCGGCGGGAGGCACGGTTTGCAAACGCAGCGCGCGGCGTTCAGCGCCGGTGTCATGCTGGCGCACCCCGGTCGTGGAGTGGGTCCAGCGACCGTTGATGATGCTCCAGCGCTGGGGATTGAGTTGGGTGAGATCGTCGTCGATTACGGCCTTGCGGATCGTCTTCGCCACCTCCACGGGTTCGGGTGTTTTGGCCAAGGCATCGCGGGCTTGTTGGAGAGCCTTGTTTGCCTCGGCGATGTCGCGTTCGGCGGCGGCGAGTTGGTCATGGAGCACGAAGGGCAGCAGCATCGGTTCGGCGGCGGCGCGCGGGAGCTTCACCGGATGCGGCTCGAAGGAGGCGAACTCAAGCACACCCGGCACGCCGGCGGCGAGGGGCTTGGACTGGTCCTCGTTCTTTTCATCGCCACGGATGTGGCGGTAGGTGGGGCGGTCAAGATGGAGGTCGAAGACGCGCGGCAGGCCGTTTTTTTCCAAATCGGGCTCACCGGGCCAGGGATCGAGCCGAACGTGGAGCGGCTCAAAGATGGCGCGCATCTGGTAGTAGGCGGCGTGGTCGATGGGATCGTACTTGTGGTCGTGGCACTTCACGCACTGCATCGTCACACCGAGGAAGGCGCGGCAGGTGTGCTCGATGGTGGCGTCGAGCCAAGTGGTGCGGTTGAAGAGGTAGTAACTACGGGCGAGATAGCCGGTGGCGCGGAGGTTGTCGCGGTCGTTGGGATCGAGTTCATCGGCGGCGAGCATCTGAAAGATCATGTCGTCGTAACCTTTGCCGGTGTTGAGGGATTCGACGATCCAGTCGCGCCAATGCCAGAGGTGCTTTTGGCTGTAGCGGAGTTGGCCGCCGAGGCCATACCAATCGCAGTAGCGCCACAGGTCCATGAAATGCCGCGCCCAGCGCTCGCCGTAATGCGGGCTGGCGAGCAGGGCATCGACCACGCGTTCGCGGGCGGTGGTGGAGGTGTCCTTGAGAAACGCGGTGATCTGGTCCGGCGTGGGCGGCAGGCCGGTGAGATCGACGTGGACGCGGCGCAGCCAGAGTTCCGGCGCGGCCTCGGGCTGGGGCTGGAGATGGCTTTCGGCGAGGCGACTGGCGAGCAGGGCATCGACGCTCTGGCCGGATGACTGCGGGCGTTGGTAGGCCCAGTGCTGGCGGGGATCGGCCTCGGGGGATTCCTTCGCGGGAGCGGGAGCGCCTGCGGCCAGCCACCCGCGCAGTTTGGCGATTTGTTCGGCAGTGAGCATCGAGCCCTCGCCCTCGGGCGGCATGCGGTCGTCTTGGTCGGTGGTGGTGACGCGCTCGAGCAGCAGCGCGGGGTCGCCGGACAAGATGTCGCCGCTGTCGCCCCCGCTGCGCATCGTGGCCACGGTGTCGAGGCGCAGGTCCGCCTTTTGTTTGAGGGCGCCGTGGCAGGCGTAGCAGCGCTCCTTCAGCAGCGGCTTGATGTCTTTTTCATAGTCCACCGCGCCGCTCGCTGTGACAGCGAGTCGAAAAACGAGCAACAAAGGGAGAGATGCGCGCATGAGCGGGGAGACAAACCTACGCGGTTTTGAAGCGGGGCATTGCAAAAGCGAATCTGCGAGATCCAACCGACTGGTTTGACAGATGGAGGGCAAGAAAATCGGCCTGAAAGGAATTTTCACGTCGTGAACTCAGGCTTTCGGCAAGTGCTTCCTTGCGTTGACAAACCGAAGTCGGACGGGTTGTCTTGAAGCATGCTCGCTCGTCTTTTTGTTGCTTCTCTGGTGTTTGGAATGGTGGCTGGGTCCGCTTTTGCTGAGAGAGATCCCATTTGCCTCACCCACGGTCCGATGTTGGGCAACGTCACCGCTCATTCGGTGCGCGTGTGGGGTCGCACCTCGGATCCGGGGGAGTTTGTCGTGCGGTATGGAACGGAGGAGGGAAAGCTTGACCAAACTTCGGAGGCGGCGGTGACGCACATCGAGGATGACAACACCGGCACCGTCACCCTGACGGGGCTGAAGGCCGACCAGCGCTATCATTACCAGATCCACATCGCCGACCGTCCGCATGGGCTGCCGGGTTCGTTTTTGACGCTGCCCGATGCGAACGAGGTGAAAAACGCGGAGCACAATCCGAAGGGGTTGTTCAACTTCCGCTTTCAAATCGGCTCCTGCGCCAATCAGAATCCGTTGAACGGCATCGGCCACCAACTGCCCACCTACGAGGTGCTCAACCGCGACTGGGCGCGGCGGGTGAATTTTCACATCATGAACGGCGACTGGCTCTACGAGGAGCTGCGCGAGTATCCGGTGGAGGCCTGGCGGTTGGCGGCGGGGATCGATGCGGTGCCGAAGATCGTCGATTTGATGCCCTCCATCGTCGGTGTGTGGGAAAACTACCGGCTCTACCTGAGCCGCGGCGTCGAGCTGGCGCGCTGGCATCGCATGGTGCCGAGCTATTTCACTTTCGATGACCATGAGTTGGTCAACGACATCTGGGGTGCGGCCACGGCGGGACGGCGCGACCGCCGCGCGGTGTTTCGCGACATCGGCACAGAGGCCTATTACGACTACCTCGGCTGGGCGAACCCGACGGTCTTCAATCATCCGATCCATGTGGCGCGCGGCAAGATGACCGAAGGCAGCGACCTGCTGGTGGATCC
>JAGRPD010000016.1 GCA_020439875.1 Verrucomicrobiales bacterium | reverse complement strand
TCTAGCAACGTCACCGGAGAGCAGGAATTCATTGTGATCGGGAGCCAGTCGGTGCTTGGCAAACATCCCGATGCGCCTCGCGACCTTCGCCAGTCGCTCGAACTGGATTTGTATCCGAAGCATCGCCCGGAACTGAGCGATGAGATCGAAGGCAGCCTGGGTCGGTACTCGACCTTCAACGAAACCTTCGGCTACTACGCCGACGGTGTGAGCCCGGACACGGCGGTGCTGCCGGTGGGATGGGAGGAGCGGCTGGTGCCGGTGTGCACGGAGAACACCGGCGGGGCGACGGGCTGGTGCATCGCGCCCTGTGATTTGGCGATTGCAAAACTGGCGGCGGCGCGGCCGAAGGATCTCACGTTTGTGCGCGGTATGCTGAAGTACAAAATGATCCGGCCGGTCGAGATCGAGCGCCTAATCGCGACCTTCGCTGATGAAAAGCTGCGCCAGCGCCTGGGCCATCAGTTGGAGATTTGCAGACGACCGGAGTGAGTCGAGGTCGCCCTCTTGACGGCGGAGTGGCGTTACTTCAGCACTTTTTCCTCGCCGTCTTCACCGAGTTTCAGGCTGGGCCGTTGGTCGGCGGGCACCACTTGGAAAGTGACCCAGTGGCCGGCCAAGGCGTGCGAAGGAAATCCGCAAGCGAGGGCGAAGTCACCCTCTTCATCCGGCGTGAAAGTGAAGTCTGCAGAGCCGTAGGCGATGCCTTGGAGGTGCTTTTCGACGGCTCCTCCTTCGAAGTAGGGTTCCTGCACTTGAAGCTTTTTGACATCGTAACTCTCGACGACGATGGCGCTGTGGGGCACGGGGCTAGGATTGATGAAATGGACTTTCACCTTCCAGCCGACGGGCACTTTGTACACCGCTTTACCGTGGGAGTAACCGTTGAAGTTCATGCCGTGGTTGGCGTCGGTGAGGGTGGCCACCAGGGTGATCGCCACGGTGTTGGGCTCCGCCCCGAGCTTCAGAAAATCTGCCTCGGTGAGGTGGGCGATCATTTCTTGTTTCAGACCCAGCAGCGCGCCGGTGTGTCCGGTGTGTCCGGCGTGCCCCTCGGGTGCGGCGGCGGGATCGGCAGCCGAGGCGAAGATCGGCAGGCAGAGTGCGAGGGAGAGACGAAGAGTTCGGATGTTCATGATCGGAAAAAATGTCAGAGCCCGGCCCGATGTGCCGCAAGGGATGATTCAACCCTTACGGCGCAGCCATCGGTCGGGCAACTCCATTTACTTGGCCTGCAAGGGCGCGACTTCGGCACCGGCGGGCACCTGATCCGCAGGCACCAGCTTCCACAGCGCGCCGCGCTCGCTGGTGTAGGGATCCACCGGGCCGCCGTAGTTGGCGGTGGCATGAGTCAGGTAAAGGGCACCGTCTTCACCCTGGCCGGAGCCCGTGGGGCGCAGCGGGGTGTCGAGGTCCAGCAGCTCTTCCATTTGCCATTGGCCGGCGTCATCTTTTTGCATGCCCCACACCTTGCCACTGCCCCAGTCGGCGACGAAGTAGGTGCCATTGAGTGCGGGATAGGCCTCTCCGCGAGCGACGCCGACATTGATCACGCAGATGCCTTGATCGACGTGGCTGTACTCCGCGATGGGGAGCACGCCGACACGCGGGTTGGTGTCTTCGGTCTCGATCGGAAAGGTGTGGCTGCCGCACATGAATTTCCATCCGTAGTTCTCCCCGCCTTTGCTGTTGGCCGGTTGCAGATCGACCTCTTCCCAGTGGTTTTGGCCGATGTCGGCGATGAAGAGATCTCCGCTGTCTCGGTCAAAAGAAAAGGTCCATGGATTGCGCAGTCCGTAGGCCCAGATTTCGGGTTTGGCTTTGGGATGAATTTGGGAAAACTGCAATTCGGAGACGCCGAACAGGGTCATCTGCTGCAGCGGGGTGATGAAGGGATTGTCAGCCGGGATGCTGTAGGCGCGGTCAGCGCTGCTTTGATTGACGTCGATGCGCAGCATCTTGCCGAGCCAGGTGTGCAGGTCCTGGCCAGCGTTGATCACGTCTCCCTCCCAGCCGCCATCTCCGACGCCGATGTAAAGATAGCCGTCTGGGCCAAAGGCGATCTGACCGCCGTGGTGATTGCAATAGGGAAAATCGATCTGCATGATGACCCGCGCACTGTCTGGATCAGCACGATCGGGGTTGTTTTTCATCACCTGATACTCGGTGACCATGGAGGCTCCGTTGAACCAGAGGTCGGCGTAGCAGATGTAGAACTTGCCGTTGGTCTTGAAGTCGGGATGGAAGGCCATGCTGTAGAGGCCGAGTTCGAGGAAGGAGCTGATCGTCTTGTCTTTGATGTCCAAAAACGCCTTCTTCTGTTTCTTGCCGTCTTTGATCAACTGAATGACTCCGGGGCGCTCCACCACGAACAACCGTCCGCTGCCATCGGGTGATGCGGCGACGCTGACTGGATCCACCAAATCATCCGCCACTTTCACCAGCTGGATGGGGGTGGGTTTGGGCAGCTTGCCACCAGGTTGAACGGGCATTACCTCAGCGGCGAGGGAAACGGATGCCGCAGCCAGAGTAGCGGCGGCACAAAGGGTGCGAGAAGCAGAGAGCATGGTTGTGGGGATGGGGTTGATGGATCGAAGGTAGATTCTAGAAAGCTCCCGAGCCGTTGCACAAGTCAAAATCCCCACCGGCCCGGATCGATGCTCTTTTTCCCGGAGGGGAGCAAGGTGGGGTGCTTTTTCACGGAGCCGTTGCCGGAGCCTGCCAGTGGATTTTGGTGGCCCAGACGCGGTTGTCGGCTCCGAGAGGGTGCCCGGGTTTGAGCACGTGGTGGGGTGGCAGACCCTGCATCCACTCCGTCACCGTCACCCAGGTCTCGGTGGGGCTCACGTCACAGACGCCGAAGTTGCCGAGCCGCGCCCCCATCTCGGGAGCCAAGATGACCTCGGTAGCGCGGCGGACTCGCAGCGTTTCGCGATCCACCTCCGCCATGAACAGCGGCGCGCGATGCCGAAAGACGTGGTCATTGTGCGCGCCGCGCCGGGTGTAGGCCAGCCAGAGGCGATCGCCATGGGTGATCCAGTGGGATTGGGTGTTGTACGTCCCCAAGTCCTCGCCGTCATCCCAGCACCATTTTTGGATGGGTCCAAAATTCAGCCCGTCCTGACTCACCGTCACATAACCGGCCCTGTCATTGCGCAGCGTGAGGTAGTAGGTGCCGCCGCAGAATGTCAGCGAGGGCTCATACACACCGCGTCCAGATTCGAGGGCCAGCTCATTGCCCTGCTCTCGAAAGTTCAACGTCTCCCCGTCAAACCCACAACGCAGCACCGTCACCCGGTAGTAGGGATCGTCTTTGCCTTTGAAATAAATCGGCAGCAGCAGGTCTCCATCTGCTCGGTCCACCCGCTGCACGCAGCCTGCTCCGGCGCTGAAAAACTTCGCCTCATCGGGCATGTCGAGCGTCCTCCAGCGGCTCCACGCACCCGACTTAGCGTCGAACACCGAGTAGGCAGTCTCGCGGCGGCGATCGTGAATGACGCGATCATTCAGGTAACGCACCGTGTGGCCGATGCCCAACAGCCGCCCCGTCGCGGCATGCCACTGCGGAGTGAAATCGCAGGCCGCCAGGATCACCCCGCCGGGCTCTTCGCGACGGCCCAAGGTGTCGCCATGCTCGCGGATCGGGCTCCAGCTCTGACCCAGGTCCGAAGTCCGTGTGTCATTCAGGGCAAAGAACACGTCGCTCCCAGTGAGCAAGAGCTTTTGCAAGGTAAGGACGACCCGAGGCTGCGCCCCGGGAATGGCACCGGCACGGGCATGCACCCAGCAGGTCTGACCATCGTAGCCCTGCGAGACCACGCTGCGCTCCAGATGAAACGGACCCGGCTCGGGCGTGGGAGATTCCAGCATCAGCCAGTCTGCCAAGCCCGGCACCTGCGCCTCCAATCCCTGCACCACAAGGCGCGCCATCAGCCGAGCCCCTTCCTCGTTGAAGTGACTCAAATCCTCGGGCCCCGGTGCCATCAGAGCCTGCGCCTGCTTGGCGCTCAACTGCTCCACCAGTGCAAAACTGGCCGCGTGCAAATCCACCACCGGCACCGCCATCTCCGCACCCACGGCTTTCATCGCCTCCACATACGGCCCCAGGGAAGACGTGAGTTTTCCCTCGACCGTCGTGCGACGCGCCACCGGCGTGATCAGCACCGGCGTGGCCCCGACCTGCCGCGTTTCTCCGATGTAACGCCGCAGGTTTTCCGAGTAGGTGGTGGCGGGATCGGTGGCGCGATCTCCCTTGTTCGGCTCGTCGTTGTGACCAAACTGGATCAAGACGTAATCCGGTTGCGCCGCCAGCACGCGCTCCCAGTAGCCCGCTTCGCGAAAGCTTTTGCTGCTGGCTCCGCTCACCGCCTCATCCACCACTCGCACGCCCGGTTTGCAAAACTCCGGCAGCATCTGACCCCATCCGGTTTGGTCGGGTTTCCCCTTCACCGGCGTCCAGTAGTGCGCCATCGTGGAATCTCCCGCCAGAGCCAGCGTCGGTCCCTTCACAAACTTCACTGGCTCACTCGCATCCTTTTTCACCTCGTCCTCCCAGCGCTCGAATCTCGCCGTCATCTCCTCGACAATCTGCGGCTGCTCCGCCGCCACATCGCGCGTCTCCGCCGCATCGGCACCCAGATCATAGAGCTGCCAGTCCGCCTTTCCGCCTTCCCTCACGATCTTCCACGGCCCCCGCCGCAGCGCGCGATCACGGCCGTAGGCAAACACCATTTCCTCATGCGGCGACGCCGCCTCTCCGCGCAGTGCCGACAGCGGATCCCGCCCGTCCAGCACGCGATCTCCCGGCATCTCGACGCCCGCAACCCCCAGGCACAGCGGCACCACATCCAGCGTGCTGAGCATCTCATCGCACACCCGACCCTCCGGCAGATGACCCGGCCAGCGAAAGATCGCCGGCACCCGCACGCCGCCTTCATACACAAACGGAGCCCCGCTGCGATAGGGCGCGTTCGACGCCACGCCGAGCCCGTGCGTCGGGCGCAGGATCGCACCCATATCGGAAATCAACATCACCAGTGTCTCGCCTCGTTGATCCGTGTCCTCCAGCGCATCCAGCACCCGCCCCACCGCGTCATCGATGGCGCTGAGCACCGCCAGATAGCGATGTTTTTCCACCGTGTCACCCTGCGGCCAGTCGTAGCGCTCCAGCACCGCCTCAGGCACCTGCCACTGCGGCGTCTCCCCCGGAGCCGTGTTCACCGTGCTCACGTAGTGCGGCGCATTGAAGGGCAGATACACCAGCCAGGGCTCCGCGTCCTCGCTGCGCGCGCGGATGAAATCGCAGGCCGCATCCGCAAACACATCCGTACTGTAACCCTCCAGCTTCACCCGCCGCGTGCCACGCACCATGTCGCGCTCGCCATGATAGGTGTGGGCGAAATAGTGGATGTTGCCGGATCGATGTCCCAAAAACGTGTCGAATCCGCGCTCTGTCGGACGGCTACCCACCGCAAATCCGATGTTCCATTTGCCAAAGCAAGCCGTGTTGTAACCCGCCGTCTTCAGATACTGGGGCAGCAAACGCTCACGCAGCGGCAGGCCCACACCACTCCAGTTTTCCTCCGCAGAGAGCTGATGCAGCAGGCCATTGCGCAAAGGATGCCGCCCCGTGAGCAGCGCTCCTCGGGAGGGCGTGCAGCCGGGTGACACCACGTAAAACGACGTGCAGCGCACCCCTTCCGCCGCCAGCTGATCCATCCGCGGCGTCAACACCTCCGCATTGCCGTAGCAGGCGAGATCGCTGTAGCCCACGTTGTCCAAAAACATCAGCAGCACGTTGGGTCGCACCTCAGCAGCAGCGGATCCCACCGCGCCGACGAGCCAAAAGATGAGCCATTTCATCCGCTGGATACGGCGCGGCTCCCCGTCAACTCACAAGGGAACTGACCAATCTCATCTCGGAAAAACGCTTCCACGCTCGCCAAAGCCCCGCCAAATCCGCTAGGCTCCTCCACTGTGATACTGACCTCCCTCCGCCACACCCTGATCTGGCTCACCCCGCTTCTCGCCACCGCTGCGGGCTGGCTCGCCCACCGCTCCGGTCTGCCAGCTCCTGCCTCGATCACCCTCGCCATCGGCCTGCTCACCGCCATCTGGTGGATGACGGAGGCCGTGCCCATCGGAGCCGCCTCCCTGGTGCCAATCGCCCTGCTGCCCCTCTTCGGCATTTTGAAGGACAAAACCGACGTCGCCCAGAGCTACGGTCATCCTTTGATCCTCCTGCTCATGGGCGGCTTCCTGCTGTCCAAAGGCATGGAAAAATCCGGCGTCCATCGCCGGCTCGCCCTCGCCATGGTGCGCCTCTGCGGCGGCAACGGCGGGCGCGGGCTGGTACTCGGCTTCATGCTCGCCTCCGCCATCCTCAGCATGTGGATCTCCAACACCGCCACCTGCCTCATGCTCCTCCCCATCGCGCTCGCCGTCCTCGATGGAGCCAAAACGGAGGACGCCACCACGTCCCATCTCGCCGCTCCTCTGATGTTGGGCATCGCCTTCGCCTCCAACATCGGCGGCGTCGGCACCCCCATCGGCACCCCGCCGAACCTCGTCTTCATCGAGCAATATCAGCAAACAACGGGGAAATTGGTGACCTTTTCCGGCTGGATGAAAATCGGCCTGCCCATCATCATCACCCTGCTGCCCCTCATGTGGCTCTGGCTCACCCGCCACGTCGGCTGCGGCAACCGCCTGAAGCTCCCTCAATGTGGCCCCTGGAGCGCCGCCGAAGTCCGCACCCTCGCCGTCTTTGCCTTCACCGCGCTCGCCTGGATCACCCGCAGCGAGCCCAACGGCGGCTGGAGCCAATGGCTCAATCTCACCGGTGCCAACGACGCCAGCGTGGCCTTCGTCGGCGTGCTGCTCATGTTTGCCATCCCCGATGGCACCGGCCGCGCAGGCCCTGAAGGTCGCCTTTTGGATTGGGAAAACGCCGCCCGCATCCCCTGGGGCATCCTGCTGCTCTTCAGCGGTGGCATTTGTCTCGCCACCGGCTTCGAAAAGTCCGGCCTTAGCGGCACCGTCGCCGGACTCCTCTCCGGAGTCGGCAGCCTCCCCACCTGGGCCGTCATCCTCACCGTCTGCCTGGTGATGACCTTCCTCACCGAACTCACCAGCAACACCGCCAGCACCATCCTCATGATGCCCATCCTCGCCGCCGCCGGGCTCGCCGCCGGGGTGGATCCCATCTACCTCATGCTGCCCGCCGCCATCAGCGCCAGCTGCGCCTTCATGCTGCCCGTGGCCACCGGCCCCAACGCCGTCGTCTTCGCCAGCGGCCACTTCCCCGTCGCCCGCATGGCGCGGGAGGGATTCGTGCTCAACCTCATCGCCGCCGCTGTCGTCACCTTCTGGGTGTGGCTGTTGGGGTGAGTGGGCCTCCGCACCCAGATTTTCCATGCCTGCCGCCCTCCAAACTCGCAGCAAATCAGCGGGCCGTCCGTTCTTCCGTCGCAGCGCCATACCCGCTTGCCTTCCCCCTGATTCAAGCTCCAGTCATGCGCGCTTCGAACACGATGGCTGCGAATTCGCGCACGGCAGCTGCTGGCATTGGCCCTTCACGCCCAATCAGGCAACAACTTGCTGACAGAAGAGAAACACCATGAGCACCCTCGGAAAAATCTTCGCGACGACCGTCGTCCTTCTGTCGATTTTTCCAGCCTGCCTCCACGCTGAGACCAAGACTCCATCGGATCAGTTCTCGGAACTCTCGCGTGAGTATGGAACTGTGACCGTCGGCATCCGTGCGGCGCAAACGGATCTCGAGCGCACCGAGGTCGTGGAAAAGATGGGGGCTTATCCTTCCAGATTCCTCGACCTTGCCGAAACCTACCTGGGCGATCCAGTCGCCCTGGATGCGCTGCGGCAGGCGGTGCAAGCCGCGAGTTCCTCCGATTCGGTGGCCCAGATCGCCTGGGAGACCAACCAGTCGGGTTTCCCGGAGGGATGCAATGACGGGTCGGCATCAAGAACAATCCGCCTGTTGATGCGCGGCTTCGTTCTCAGTGACCGCATTGATTCCGTGTGTGATCGGCTCCGGTATTCCTATCGGCTTGAGAGCGGGGAGTTCCTGAGGGCGGTGATGGCACAGAATCCGCACCGCAACATGCGGGGCTTGGCCTGTGTCAGCCTCGCCCAGTTTCTCCAAGACAAATTGCGCGCCCTGAGACTCGTGGATGAACGGCCGGAGATGACCGAATGCTATCGAATCGTGTTTGGCGAAGATTACTTGCCGGCACTGCGCCTCTTGGGTGCTGGGAGTTTGGTCAGCGAGATTGAATCCCTGTTTGAGCAAGCCGAAAAAGAGTATGGCGATGTCGAAGCGCGGGCGGGCAAGGTTGGGGACATCGCGAAGACAGCCTTGTACGAACTGCGCCACCTTGGGATTGGAAAGACCGTGCCGGAAACCCAGGGCAGGGATCAGGATGGAGCGGCCTTCAAGCTGGCCGACTACCGGGGGAAGGTCGTGATGCTCTACTTTTGGAGCGAGTACTGCCTGACTTGCCAGACGATGTGGGCTCACGACAGGTCCCTGATGAACCGGTTGGGGGAAAAGCCTTTCGCCTTGATTGGAGTCAACCATCTCTACGGCAACACCCACGAACGCCCGGCGGGTGAACTGAGCGCATTGATGAAGGCCGGAGGCGTCACCTGGCGCACGTTTGACGACGGAGACGGCGGAATCAGCCGCCTTTGGAATTACCCGGCGACGCCAACCGTGTACCTGATCGACACCCACGGCGTCATTCGGCACAAGTGGGCTGGCAAGCCGGGTGAGAAGACCCTTGATGTGGCCTTGGAGGTGTTGCTGACGGAGGCTGAAGATGCGGATGCCGATCGGTGAGGCACACCGCCAACGCCCCCGTGTCGAGCCAACTCGAGTCCCTGCGCACTCTGTGATTTCGTGTCTTTGTGTGGGACTGAAACATCCCGGCGGGATTGCCTGCGGTGCGCTATTCCGGCCGACCGGTGGCGCCTCCTGTCGCTTCCCGCGTCCATCCATGCCCTCGCTGCCTCAAGCCGATGGTGCGATTTGAAGTCTGGCTCCCCTCTGCCGAATCCAACCCGCACCCCCCGGAAAACTCACGTTTTCCGCTACACCCACCCGCACCCATCGCGGCGGGACCTGGATGGAAAGTTGCCCTGCTCTGGTGGAATCAAAGCTTGTTTCCGCTGTCCCTGCTCGCTCACACTGGGCTCATCCCACTGAGATGAAGCATCGATTGAACTGCCTGCCCTGCTGGATGGCGCTGGTCTTGGCACCGGCGGCCCTCTCCTCGGAACCCGTTTCTCTTTTCGACGGCCAAACCCTCACAGGCTGGAGCGGCAAGGCGGAGCACTGGCGCGTCGAGGACGGTGCCATCACCGGCGAGATCCCCGAGGGCCAGCCGCTGAAGGGCAACGAGTGGATCTTTTGGGATGGCGAGGTTCATGACTTTGACCTGACCGTCGAGTTTCGCATCACCGGCGCACCCAGCGCGAACAGCGGCATCCAGTACCGCTGCCAGCAGAGCGCCGACGGCCACGCCAGCGGCTATCAGGCGGACCTCGACCAAGGCGCGGTCTGGCTGGGCCGCATTTACGACGAGCACGGCCGGGCACTGCTGGTCGAGCGCGGCGCGCGCGTGAACATCGCGCCAGACGGGCGGCGCTGGACCGACGTCTTCGCCGAGCCCAAGACCTTCCAAAACGTGATCCAGCCGGGCGAGTGGAACGAATACCGCATCACCGCCACCGCCTCGCACGTCGAGGTGCGCGTCAACGGTGTGCTCTTCAGCGTGCTCGATGATCACGACGCCAAGGACGCCGAGTGGAGTGGCAAGCTCGCCTTTCAACTTCACAGCGGCCCGGGCCCGGCCAAGATCCAGTTCCGCAACATCCGGCTCACCGACTTCGGCCAAACCAAAATGCCCCCACGCGCCGAGGTGAAAGCGGTGGAGCCAAAAAGCGACGTGGCAGCCATCCCGCCACCCGCCGAGCTGAACCTCGGTTTTGAAAAAGGCACGCTCGACGGCTGGACCGCCACCGGCAATGCCTGGGAAAACCAACCGGTGCGGGGCGACACCATCGCGGAGCGCAAGCGCGGCAACTCCCAGCACACAGGCAAGTTCTGGCTCGGTGGATTCGAGCGGCTCGGCGACAAGGGAACCGGCACGCTCACTTCGTCCGGATTCGTGGCGACGCATCCCTGGGCCAGCTTCCTCCTTGGCGCGGCACCGAACGCGAAGACCGAGCGCGTCGAAATCGTCGATGAAGCAACCGGCGAGATCATCGCCAGCCGCAGCGGCAGCCAAAGAGAAAACCTGCAACGCGTGGCGGTGAATCTTGAAGGCGTCGCGGGCAAACGCATCTTCATCCGCATTGTCGATGACTTTCAGGGCGGCTGGGGGCACGTCAATTTTGACGACTTCGTTTTTCACGCGGAAAAACCGAGCTTCGCCAGCCAAGGTCCGCTGGCAATCAGTGGCGACCGCAACCAGCGCGGCCATGAAAGCCCCGTGCTCTGGCATCTGCTGCCCAATCCCGCCGAGCCGACCGGTGTAAAGAACGAGGCCGCGCAAAAACTCGTCGCCGACCTGCGCGTGCAGGACGGGTTCCAGGTGGAGCTGATCGCCGCCGAACCGGACATCCGCCAACCCATCGCCTTCTGCTTTGATGAGCGCGGTCGCCTCTGGGTGGCGGAGGCCTTCAGTTATCCCAACCG
>JAGRPD010000158.1 GCA_020439875.1 Verrucomicrobiales bacterium | reverse complement strand
TCGTCGCCGCCATGAACCCGTGCCCACAGGGGTTTTAATGCATGGTATCGCGAGCACGACAGCGCTCTCTGCCCCGTCATCCGGGCCAAGGAAGCCCGCTACAAGGGTCTGGCTCGGAGCACAGAGCAGACCGCTGGGGCTACTCTCCTTGCTCCTGGGACGGTCGGAAGGCCACGGAAAAAAGCGCCGAGGTCAGTAGCTCGCTCGTCCACTGGTAGAGTCCGGGTTCCTTCGACTCGCGGCTTCCTGCTACGTTTAGGGTCTTGACGCCGTGGGCTGCGTGATCGAATGATGGTCAGGCGGTTGGGAAAGCTGTCAAAAATCCTTGGCTGACTCCGTGTCCCCGGTTCCTCTGTTCTCATAGCTCAGCCAATTATTGGTGCATCATTGCCCGTCAGCTCCACGATCTCCCGCTGCAGCCGCTCCGCCTCGAGCCTTAGTTCTACGAGTTCCTTGCCGATCTTCTCCGTGAACTCCTCCATGAGCACCTCAAAGGCATCCGGGTCACGCGAGACGATCTCGTATAATTCGTAGTTCGGACCTTTCTTGAGTTCATCCGTGGCCTCGATCACCATGATGATTTCGGCTTCCAAGCTGTGGAGGAGCTTTTCCAGTTGCTCCAGTTCATCCGTGTCACCAAAGTCAATTGCGGTCCAGCCTTGGCGCATGACAAAGCCAGCGGGGTCTTCTGCAATCTGCCGCAGGGTTTCCAGAGCGCCGTTGTCCTTCGCTGTATTGATAGCACCTGTCAGTTTCGTGTAGGTTTCCTGTTTCTCGGGGTCACCAGCATAGCGATCCGGGTGAAACAGCTTCACCAATTCTCGCCATAGCATCTTCAGTTCGGACTCCTCATCCGAAGACAAACGCCGCTTGTTTTCCATCGAGACCTCCGTGTCCTCGTACTCCTGCTGGGTGCGCTCATCAGCTTGTTGGTAATCACCGCGCACGCGCTCCGCTTCGTTGTTCCTTCCATTCAGCAGGGTGTTCAGGTACGTGCGCCGGTATTCGACCACGAGGCGCATCCGGTCTCGTTCCTCAAAATGCGGGCGCAAGCGCTTGAAAATTCGAGCTTGCAACACGGAGACGTGGTTTTTCTCCGTGGTGTATGCTGCTTCCAGTTCCGCAAGCCGCGCGCGAGCCGAGTCGATCAGTTCGCGAAGCCTCTTCAAGTCAGGGTTCAGAATGAGCATGGTGGTATGTTAGGCGATTACAGATTCTGCCATCGCTGGGCTTCAGCGCCGTCCTGTTGAACGCCTAACCCCCTCTGGTAAAAACTGGCAATAATCTTTCGTGAAGCCAGTTGGGAATGAGCTTTGGCTCCGAGTTCGATTCTGCCGTCACGAAGAGTACCCACGATGAACTGTCCGAATGCCTCAGAACATAGCATCTCACCTTGCTGTGGATTGCAGACGATGCCTTCCGCTGGCTTACCCCCCTGATTCATTAAAAAGTGTGCCGATGCTTCGAAGAATTGCGGCTCTAATAGATCGCCGCACGTCTGAAAGCTGTCCCCTGAATCCACAACGAGGACACAGCCGCTGACTTCTGAACAGGGAATCGCGACAAGTCGCACCTTACGAAGGACGTTGCCTGCATCATTCTCTCCCAGGTGGCTGAGGTCTTCTAGCCCGGGGAGCATCACCTCGTAAAAGGTGACAAAATTCGCAGTTCTACACGGATCAAATCGAAAGGAATGATCATAGCGAATCACGCCGTCGGTCATCAGTACCCCGGGATGCTTGTTGCGCAAGGTTTCAAGAACAACCGAAGGAGGCATCTTCAACAACGGATGGTACCACCATCGTTTTTGGGGTTCATTCCTTATCCTCCCCAACTCGTCGTAGAGTGAAGCATCCCGCCTATCGACGCCAACGTCCAATTCTGCCTCACAAAAGTAACTAAGATTAAACAATGCTACGGCATGGCCTCGACCAGCAGCGTATTCAAACAGTCGGATCGCTTTAACCACATCTTTCATCACGCCCAAGCCAACAGTGCGCAAGCAGGCAAGATTGCAAACCGCGTCTAGATGGCCGGTTTCTGCCGCCGTCTGATAGCACTTCGCCGCCTCCTCGTAGTCTCGATCCGTCTTCCAGCCATAGTAGTGGGATTCCCCCTTCTGAAACCATTCCTCAGCAGTCAACTCCTCGTTGCTTACGCTTAATTCTCGACGTTTTGCGGTTGCGAGCGTCCCACTCACCATCTCCGTCACTATCCGCGCTGCGTGTGGCTTCAGAAGTGCAAGATCGCTACCAGGATGAAGGATGAGGGGCAGTTTTTCGTGCGACATAGTTTGTAACCGAGTTGGAGGTGGAAAGATTTGGTGTCACACACAGCGTCGGCGTAGCATGCTCTGCTGAAATGTGGAATTACTCCGGAATCACGTCAACTTCCTCAAAGCTGACCTGAAACGGCTAGCTTTCGATGATGTATGTTGTGGGAATGTCGCCATGATATTGATCGTTGGCTTCTTCGAGAGAATAGGCTCCTCCTCTTACTGACACTTAATGTACCTGAACCGAGGCATGTCAGACATTCGATGTCTGCAGGGCATCCTGAATGGCATTCTCGATTCGCTGAAGTTGCAGCTCTGGGTTGCGGAACCAGTCCGTACTGACTGCAGTACCAGTCGCTGAATGTGTATCGTTTTGTCTTCGCAAACTCTTCCTTCGCAGTCCCCCTTTTTTCTTCATGGAGATAATGATATCCCATCATGATCTTGTAGACAAAGACCTGCATCACTTGCAGTAAGATTGCGGCGAGAAACAGGCCGATTATCCACTCACCTTTGCCAGACTCTTTGAGGAGTTTGGCAAAAGCCTCTTCCTTCAAAAAACATGCCGGAAGACCTGCCCCATAAAGAATGAGCCAGTTGCGCAAGGTCTTGGAGTGACCTTGGTAAACGGGAAAAAAAGAACCATGACCATCGTCGTCATCCTTCTTGGCTTGAATGTGCGCAATGTCTGGTTCGGGCATATTCGTGCAGGCAAGTATTTACGTAGAGGCGATCTGAAGTGCAGTGAGGAGCGAAGACTTGTTTAGCGCAGTAATGCTGCCGCGGACACTTCGTTGGCCCCTGCATTCTGGAGTGCCGTCTTCAGGATGTCGGCTAGGACTTTCTGCCCTACAGGGCGAACTCCATCTGACCAAAATTCGTGCTGGTAGGCGAAGTCACCTTTCCCCTCGGTCACCGTAACTTTAATTGATCCTGGAGACTGCTCGTAGTTGTCACTGTATTTCCAGTCCCGGTCCTTCTCTGGATTGACGGTGTCGGGCAGAAGCTTGAGCACCTCTTCGAACAGTCGCGTGTTGAGGTGTGGGCAGAAACGGCAGCGATAGAGGTTCGTGGCCAACTCGTGCTTGATGCGATCCTTGTCGAACCGCCAAACGAACTTTGGCCCCAGCAGGCCACCCTTCTCCCAGCGACCGTAGGAAAACCAGTCAGCCCACTCCACCCAATCCATCTTGGATTGCTTACAGCCCCACGGATTGACCCTGTTCTCGTCTTTACCGAAACAATACTCGACGGGCCGATAGGCAGTCGCCCTTCGTGCGGCGCACCAGCTGAAGCCGAAGAGTTCATCCCACGGCACCTCCTGGCCGTTGAGGAAGGCCTTTCGATTGCGAATGCCTGACAGGGCCTGGGCGAGGGGAAGGGCATCCTGAACCTCCCCGGATGGGAAGACGGCCATGTGCCAAGTCTTCTTCATTCGCTGGCAGGTCTGGTAGTCCGATGAACCCTGGGCCGCCTTGAGAGCTTCACCAAAGGTCGCTGCTGTGGAGTCGGCAAACTGGATAGCCAGCCCAGTATCGGGGACACGAAAATCGACTTGTTGAACCTCCTCTTTTCCTTCCAATGAAGCGCCGCAGGCCGGACAGAACCGGGCATCGTTCGCAACGGATTGCGAACACGAAGGACACCTCTTGCCATCGCTCGAAAGGCTCTCCAGTACTTCGGAAGCCAACCGCGTGAGTTGATCCTGATACACCCCCACTGAATGACAGAACTCGCTGACAAGCTTGTTCTCTTCCTCACTCAAGTCGTCGTCCACGTAGGCGACACGGAGCATGCATTCCAAGTTCTTGATCTGGTCGGCGAATGAGCCCGCCGGTTGAAGCTGGTAGCCCCCTTGCTCGACGACACGCATGGCCTTGTTGAAGTCTCCCTTCTTGAAACCCATCTCGGCTCGGATCAATTCGAGCTGGGCGGTCTCTCCAGAGGAAAGCTGACCGTCGGCGTGCGCGATGAAGATGACGTTGGCGAGGAAGGGAACGGGATCTCGTGTCATTAAGGCTGCCTGTAGTTGGCAGATTCGAGCCTAGACGTTTGACTCAGTCAATGTGAATCTCGGGAGTTGTTCGCTCACGTCCACGAATCGCTGAACCGCAGGAGGGCATTCGCACTGCTGCTCCAGAACTACACGACCTCAAGGCGCTCCCGTTGAATCCGGTGGAATTGTGCCCAGTGCCACCCTGTGTCTTAGTTCCGGGTGCCCGGCGACTTGACCTTCTACCAGTTCTCCCGTTCTGCGGTCGAAAGGGCGACTTCTCGGACTTCCTTGACCGGTTCGATCTGGGGAAGCTGTTCAAGGGCCGGAGGCTGGCCGAAATGATGGACGGCCTTTTGACCTTCGTCTCCGGCTAGGACAGCGGCCCAAGGGAGATCTACGCCATCCCGGAGGTGCGGAGGTTCTACGCGAAGCTGGCGGAGGTCTGGCCCTACTGGCTCTTCTTTGGCAACCTGGACACGGACGGCCTCCGCATGGTCTCCCTGTGCTGCTCCGAGAAGCTCGACGCGCTGGCCGCGCAGGGGAGGCCGCTCGTCCAAGTGGCGGTCGATCTGAAGGACGCAATGAACTTCGTGGTGAAGCACCTTCCGGCGATGAACATGTTGTGCGACGGGGGAAGGAAAAGCGACAGGGAGGTCACCACGAGGGATCAGGAGCTGTTCCGCTGCTTCGGACTCTAGTGCAGTAGATCACTCGCATCGCTTTCAACTCTCACTTTCTGGCCCGGCGATTGGATGCGCTTTTCGGTTTTGTATTGGTCTTGCTGGAAGCCGGAGAAGTCCTGAATGCTGCCCAAGCCCTTCCGATCCAACCACTCAGGGACACGAGAAGGAGCCACGTATAGCGCGCGGTGTGGTATGGAAAAACTACAACCAAGGGCAACACAAGTTGAACATAAAACCCAATTGCCGCTCTCCGGTGCCATCGCACCTTTCGTTCAACGATGCTACCTAATTGCTCAACTTGATACACGTATTCGGCGAGAAGCTCATTTTGTGTAAACCCAGTGACGATCTTCGAGAAGTACTCGTGAGCGTGTTCGGCTTGCTTGGGGGTATAGAAAGGGAAAAGAATGCAGAACTGGTCCGAGTGACTCGTTTTTGGCTTAATCCAACGTGAAGGTGGGCGGGCAGTTAAGCTCATCAACGAGCAGCAGATACTGACGAGTCCACCCGTAAACGACAGGGTCAGTAGAGACAGACCGGCCATCGGGAAATAAGGGTAATTGGGAAAGGGGTTTTCCCATTTAGTGATGTCGAATTCCTCTCCTGTGAAATACCGAATAATGAAAAAGGGTAAAGTAGAAAGCAGGGTGACCAAGCCGGTCAGTGCACCAGTTTTTGTGTCCACAAACTTGATGACGTCTTGAACGTTTGTGTGACTCGCCCGGAGATGCTCCATGAGCTTATCAGGCGAAACATACTCACTTTCTTTCATATCTTGCCTCCCTGTTTTAATTTCTCAAAATCCTGCCATGCTTCATCAGGCGAGTGTGCCCATCCGCCCCATGCAGAGTTCCACTTGGTAATCCCATGCTCATAGGCGTAAAGGTGGCGGTACAGCAGCCAGGCTAGGGAGTTCACGCACCAATTTGCAGCGTAGTGCGCGACGGACTTATCGAGACTTCTGGAACTGAGCCTGCCGAGGTGATGCTGCCAGTGTCCTGTAAATACATAGCAGAGAACTCTGTCAAAATTTGAGGAACTGTGCCACTCAACACCGCGTTTAATCCAAGCCTCATAAGAGCGGGCGAGAGGAGGAATTGTCTGCCACTGTTGAGGCACCTCAATCACGACCGACGCCGTTTCTCCAGTGACAACTTCGTCGTGCGAAAGGCTTAGTCGCCCCTGCAGCAACACAGAGCGGCTTCGTCCTTGCCACATCAAATTAGACCCGGCGCACAGATGTTGGCGCAATTCGGTGGCCAGATCAAAGGCATCATGCATAAAAGGACATCAATGCATCTGCTGAATACGGGCGGGAGGGTGGGATCAAGGTGGCAGCTGCTG
>JAGRPD010000157.1 GCA_020439875.1 Verrucomicrobiales bacterium | reverse complement strand
GCCGCGCAGGTAGATGCCGCTGTCGCCTTTGGGTAGCATCTTGTAATCGACCATCAATTCGAAGTCGCCGTAGTCTTTGTCGGTGGTGGCGTAGAGGCCTTTGCCGTCGTTGACGAGTTCTCCATTTTCGACATGCCAGTGGGCTTTGAGGTGCTCGCCCTTGTCGTTGCCTTTGGCATCGGTGAGGCCGCCTTCGATGGATTTCTTTTTGTAGTCGGCTTGCTCGGCGGGCGTCATGGCCTCGAGTTCCTGCGGGTCTCGGGTATTCCAACCGTAGAAGCCGGAGAGGTCTTTGCCATTGAAGAGGGCGGTGAAGCCTTCCGGCGGGACGTTGTCTTCCGCGTGGGTGAGTGCGGCAGCGGCGAGGAGGCTGGTGAGGGTGAGGATGCGTTTCATGGAGAACAGATGAGTCGTTCAGGAAGGGGCGATTCTTTCAAGCTGGGGTCCGAGTTGGCACAGGTATCAAAAGGCGGGCACATCCTGGGCGTGTATGGCGTCGCAGATGAGGCGGAGAGAAGCTTCGAGATCGCCATCAGCCGTTTTGAAGGCGTCGGCATCGATGGTGAGAGGCGCGCCGAGGACCACGAGGGGCGCGCCGTATTGGGGACATTGGATGGCTTGTTCCAAGCTCAGACCGCCGACGGCTTGGACGGGAATTTTGACGGCGTTGACGACCTCCCGCAATTGATCCAGAGGGCTCGGCATGCGGTGGCCGGCGGCGGCGATGCCGCGGCGTTCGTCGTAACCGATATGGTGGATGATGTAGTCGCAACCGAGGTCTTCGAGGAACTTGGCACCCTCTACCATGTCGGGGCAGACCATGTTATCTCCCATCACTTGGCAGCCAAAATCAGCCCCTGCCTGAACCACGCACTTGATGGTCTCGGCGTGGGCGCGGGCCATGACGACGACGTGGGTGGCACCGGCTTTGGCCATCATTTCAGCTTCGAGGTAGCCGCCGTCCATGGTCTTCAAATCGGCAACGATGGGGGTGTCGGGAAAGGCGGCGCGCAGGGCTCGGACGCCGTGCAGGCCCTCGGCCAAAATCAGCGGTGTGCCGGCCTCGAGCCAGTCCACTCCAGCGCGCATGGCGAGGGCAGCGGTTTCGAGGGCTTCGTCGATGTGGGTGAGGTCGAGGGAGATTTGAACGATGGGCTTCATGGGATGGGGTGTGTGAGTAACGTGAGGCGGGGGCGGATCCTGGCGAGAAAGATGGTGGGAGAATCCCGGGTGGGGGACGTTTCTTCGCGATGCCCACCTTGCAGGATTTTTCTCGACGTCACTTTTTGCGCGCAGCTCTGGCGGGGCCGGGTGTGCTGCCTGCGGCGGCGTGGACCGCTGAGACGACGGATGCCGAGGCGAGCGAGGGGGAATGGGATGAGCCAGGGCAAAGGCTGCCGCTGGTGGAGGACGCGGATGTGATTGTCTGTGGGGGTGGACCTGCCGGTACGGCGGCGGCAGTGGCTGCGGCGCGGGCGGGCGCGCGGGTTCGCCTGATGGAGGTGAATGGCTGCCTGGGAGGCGTGTGGACGGCGGGATTGTTGACGTGGATTTTCGACTTTGATAAACCGGGGTTCACACGGGAACTGACGCGGCATCTGGATCAGCGGGGCGCGCGCCGTGGCACGAGCGCGAGCCGCTTTGTCTATGAGCCGGATGAAATGAAGCTGCTGCTGGAGGATCTGTGCGCGGAGGCGGGGGTTGTGTTTCGCCTGCACACGCGATTGGTCACTGCCTACCGCGAGGGCCGACGGCTCAGCACCGTGGTCACGGAGTCTCGCTCGGGACGAGAGGCATGGCGAGCCCCGGTCTTTATTGATACCACCGGTGATGGCGCTCTGGGTGCGATGGCGGGTTGCGGCTGGGATCTGGGTGAGATGGGGGAAGACCGCAGTCACCGCTGTGAGTGCCAGCCTCTGACGATGAATGCGCTGGCGGTGGTGAAGGACGCTACGCAGATGCAGCCCTTCATCTCCTTTTATCAGGGAGATTTGAACTGGCATGTGGAGGCGACGAAGAACTTCAAGGCCGAGATCCAGCGCGCAGGCATCGATCCCTCCTACGGCATGCCGACGATTTTTCAGGTGCGGGATAACATCGTGCTGCTGATGCTCAATCACGAGTATGGCGTGCGACCGGATGATGAGGATCAAATGACGGCGGCGACGGTGCGAGCGCGCCGGGAGGTGTTCGAAATCGTGCGCGGGCTGCGGAGGCTGGGTGGGGTGTGGGAGGGGCTGCAGGTGGTGGCGACAGCGGAGCAAATCGGCGTGCGCGATGGTCGCCGGATTCGAGGGCTCTATACGGTGACGAAGGAGGATCTGAGTACGGCGGCACGGCATGAAGACGCCGTGGCGAGGGTGACTTTTGGAGTGGACATTCACGCGAAGAGCAAGGCCGCCAACGATCAAGAAACGATCGGTCGAGGTGGGGTGAAAAAGTTCACGCCGTATGATATTCCCCTGCGGGCATTGATCGCGAGGGATGTGGATGGGTTGATGATGGCGGGTCGCTGCATCAGTGGGGATTTTGTGGCGCATGCCAGCTATCGGGTGACGGGAAATGCGGTGGCGATGGGAGAGGCAGCGGGAGTGACGGCAGCATTGGCGGCAAAGAGTCAGCGGTTGCCGCAGGAGGTGGCGTGGGGGGAGGTGAAGGCGATGCTGCAACGGGTGGTACGATAGAGGGCGGTGTGGGCTGCGTTGAAGGGAGATGTTCCGATTCTCGACGTTTCGTTTGATCCTCAGTGCTTGGTTGGCGGTGGGCTTTTTCATCGCAGCTCCCTGCCGTGGGGCCGAGTCTGTACCCAACATCGTTTTTCTTTTTGCGGATGACCAGACCTCCAGCTCGCTGGGCTGCTACGGCCATCCTCTGGCGCAGACGCCCCATCTCGATTCTCTGGCGGCGCAGGGCACCCTGTTTCGAAATTCCTTTGTCAGTCAGCCCATTTGTTGGGTCAGTCGCACCACGATCCTGACGGGCTTGACGGGGCGCAGCTACGGTACACGCGAAAATCCTGAGCAACCGAGCCCCGAGGTGGCGCGAGAGTTTTATACCGATCTGCTGCGGGCGGCCGGTTATCGGACGGGTCACTTTGGCAAATGGCACACCAAACTTCCGCCGGGTGCAAAGCCCGCGGATCACTTCGATGTGTTTGAAGACATCGGTCGCAATCCGTATTACAAACCTCAGCCGGATGGCAGCGTGCGACATGAGACGGACGTCATTGCAGATCGTGGGGTGGAGTTCATCCAAAACCAGCCAAAGGGCAAGCCGTTCGCACTCAATCTCTGGTTCAATGCCTGCCATGCTGAGGACAATGATCGCCGACCTGGAATCGGCATGTTTCCGTGGCCGCTCGGTCTCAACGGGATGTATGAGGATCAAGAGATGTATCGTCCGAAGTTAGATGATCCGAAGATTTTCGAAGCGCTGCCGAAGTATCTGCAAACGAGCATCACGCGGGAACGCTATTTTTGGCGATGGAACACGCCGGAGAAGTATCAAACGAACATGCGAGCCTACCTGCGCATGGTGAGCGGCATCGATGCGGCAGTGGGTCGCATCCTAGCGGCTCTGGAAGAAGCTGGAGTGGCCGACAATACAATCATTCTGTATTCTGCCGACAACGGCTATCACATGGGCAATCGGGGATTGGCGGGGAAGTGGTCGCCCTATGAAGAGTCCATTCGTGTGCCCCTGATCATCCGGGATCCACGGGTGGAGAAAAGCCAACGCGGGCAGGTGACGGATGCTTTTTCCCTGAATCTGGATTTTCCGGCTACCTTTCTCGACTACGCGGGTGTCCCGGTGCCGGAGCGCTATCAGGGCCGCAGTTTGAAGCCCGTGGTGAGCGGTGGGAAACCCGCAAATTGGCGGACGGAGACATTTCACGAGCACTTTGCGGTTCGAAATCGGATTCCGGCTTGGGAGGGACTGCGCAACGAGAACTTCATGTACGCGCGCTTTATCGACGAGGGGAATGAGGAGTTTCTCTTCGATCTTCAAGCGGATCCCGATGAGTTGCATAACTTGGCGCAGGATCCCGCGCATGCAGAGACTTTGAAGCAGATGCGCCAACGCACCACGGAGGTGGTGGCGGGGTATGGAGGTGAATTGCTGCCTTTGAAAGGGGAGTTTCAAACATCCACCGAGCCGCATCCGGTGGCCACAGCGGACAATGCGGCGAAAGCTGGCAAGGATGGGTTTGCCCGCTTGTTCGATGGCAAAAGCTTGCGGGGTTGGAGCGGAGATCGGAAGTACTGGTCGGTGCGGGATGGGGCACTCACCGGAGTGACCGATGGTTCATTGAAAATGAATCGCTTCATCACCTGGACGGGTTCGACGGTGCGGAATTTTGACCTGCGAATGAAGGTGAAGGTCTCTGCTGGTGGCAACAGCGGCTTGCAGTATCGTGGGAAATCAGCGCCCGAAATCGGTTTGGACGTGGTGACGGGTTATCAATGTGATGTGGTGGCTAACAATCCGGACTTCAACGGCATGTTATACGAAGAGCGGGGACGGCGCATCCTGGCACATACGGGCCAACGCGTGGTGGTGGCGGAAGATGGGCAGCCATGGATCGTGGGGGAAATGCCAACGCAGGAGTTTGCGCCGGATGAGTGGCATGAGTATCGGGTCTTGGCGCAGGGGAATCACTTGCAGCATTGGATCGATGGCGTGCAGACGGCGGACGTCATTGATCTGGACGAAAAAGGTCGCGCGCTGGAAGGAGTGCTGGCCATGCAGGTGCATGTGGGACCGGCGATGACCATTCAGTATCGGGACATTCGGCTGAAGAATCTGCCGGATGACCTGCCACTGACGCCTGCGGACGAGGTGAAGATTCCCCCGACGGCGTTGGGGGTGAAGCCGCAGGGCAAGCTGCCAAAAGACTGGAAACCGCCGGTTTATGGCGAGCGCTGAGCGTCGAATCCGTGAGGGCGCGTTAGAGCAGTGGAATGAAGAGGCGCGCCAAGCCGTGGCGCATCCGGGCGGGCAGGGAGAAACCCCGTAGCCACTCCAGGGTGACCTCCGTGGAGACGGCGCGTTTGGTTTCAAAGATCTCTGCCAGCTGCTGAGTGAGATCGGGATCCAAGCAGGCGAGATTGAACTCGAAATTGAGCCGAAGGCTGCGTGGATCCCAATTGGTGGAGCCGACAAAAGACCAAGCGTCATCGACGAGGAAGAGCTTGGAGTGATCAAAGGGGCCAGGGGACTCGTAGATGCGACAGCCACGATGGAGTAGCTCAGGATAGAGCGTGCGTGCGGCCCAGTTGACGATGGGGATGTTATTTTGCGCGGGGGTGACGATGCGGACATCCACACCCCGGATGGCGCAGAGATTGAGGGCCCAGATTAGCGTGGGGTTGGGCAGAAAATAGGGGGTAAGGATCTTGATGGAGTGTTGTGCGGCAGCCAACGCGGCAAAAAGGGCGATGGGCATGACCTCCATGTCGGCATCCGGTCCGTCTGGAATGCCGATGGCGCTGACTTTTCCTGCGGCTGTTAGATCAGGATAAAACGCAGGGCCTGAAAGCACCTCTCCCGAGCAGAACTCCCAGTCTTCGGCAAAGGCCTGCTGGAGCTGCCGCACGACGGGGCCGAAGATCTCGAAATGCAGGTCCTGCACTGGATGGTCGGGCTGGCGGGAGAGCATGTTTCCCTCCCGGATGTTCATGCCGCCGGTAAAGCCGTGATGACCATCGACGACGAGAAGCTTGCGGTGATTGCGCAAGTTCAGGGTGAGAAGGCGGACCAGGAAGTGATTGGGCATGTAGCGTCGAATGACGACGCCGCGCTGTCGTAGCAGACGGGTGATCGGAGGCCGCGAGTAGCGCGTGCCGGCATCATCGACCATGACGCGGACCTCCACGCCGCGCGCAGCCGCATCGGCGAGGGCGGAGACGAAGTCGGCTCCGATGCCGTTGGCTTCAAAAATATAGCTGGCTAGGGTGACGGATTTTTGAGCCTTGCGAATGGCTTCGACCATGCGTGGCAGCGCTGCCTCTCCGTCTCGCAGGGGTGTCACGCTGTTGCCGTTGGCAAATTCAAAACGGCTGATCCGGGACAGGGTGGTGGCGAGGGCGCAATCGGTCTGGCGAGTCTGAGGATCCAGATCCAACGGCAGAGGGCAGGCGTCGGGTGCGGCGTGCAGATCGCGAGGCGTCGTGGGCGTGAGGGGCTCAGCGTTTTTGAGGATGCGGCCTTGGCGGCGGATGAAATTGATGCCGAACAAGAGGTAAAAGATGGAGCCTGCGAGCGGGACAAAAAGAACCAGGGCGACCCAGTAGGCTGCTGAACGCGGATCTCGCTTGAAGAGGATGACGTGGGTGAGCGCGGCAGCGGCGGCGGCCAAAGACACGACCAAGAGCACCCAGTTCCACGGGGAGGAGAGGGATGCAAAGGGTGAGAGGCTGGCGGCTGACACGGCGGCGGGGTGAAGGGCGTTAGAGAATGAGCATGCAGTCTCCGTAGCTGAAGAAGCGGTAGTCCTCGCGCACGGCTTCGGCGTAGGCGTGGAGAATCAGGTCGCGATCCGAAAACGCGCTGACCAGCATCAGCAGCGTGGACTTGGGGAGGTGAAAATTGGTGAGCAGAGCCTGCACGCAGCGGAAGGTGTAGCCAGGGTAGATGAAGATGTCGGTGGACCCGGTGGTGGCGCGGATGCCTCCAGGCTGCGCGGCCACGGTCTCCAAGGTGCGCAGCGCGGTGGTGCCGACGGCGACGACGCGCCGCGCGGCACGGATGCGGGTGGCGGTGTCAGCCGGGATCTCGTAGGTCTCGGCGTGCATGACGTGGTCTTCGACTCGATCCGTCCGCACCGGCTGAAAGGTGCCGACGCCGACGTGCAGGGTGACAAAGCTGTGGGGCAGCTGAGCGAGGATGTCTGGCGTGAAATGCAGCCCTGCGGTGGGTGCGGCGATGGAGCCTGGTTCCCGGGCAAACACCGTTTGATAGCGTTGACGGTCAGTGGAGTTGTCGGGCCTGCCCATGTAGTGCGGCAGGGCGAGGTGACCGTGGCGCTCTTCATCGACGGGCTGATCCCACTCGATCCAGCGGTCGCCATTTTCTTCAATGCCTGCCACGGTGCCGGTGGCGCTGCCCAGATGGACAATGGCTCCGAGGCGGAATTTTTTTCCTGGCTTCACCATGCAGCGCCAGCGGGTGGGAGTGGGGGCGGTCAGGCGCAATATCTCCCGCCCACCGCCCTCGGGGAAGTAGCGGGCGGGGATGACCCGCGTGTCGTTGAGGACCCATTCGTCTCCTGGCTGGATGTAGGCGGGCAGATCGAGAAATTGGCGATGCTCCAACTGGCCGGTCGCGCGGTGGACGACCAGCATGCGGGAAGCGGCGCGATCCGCAGGAGGTTGACTGGCGATCCGCTCCGGCGGCAGATGAAAATCGAAGTCCGAGGTTAGCACGGCCGCGCTAGATGGTCATGGCGGAGTAGCCGCCATCGACGACCATTTCATGCCCGGTGACGAACGAGGCTGCTCCGTTGGCGGCCAGCAAGAGGGCGGCACCGATGAGTTCATCTGCCTTGCCGAAGCGACCCGCTGGCGTGTGGCCCATGATCTGCCGCACGCGATCTTCGGTGAGGACTTTGCGGTTTTGCTCGGCGGGGAAAAAGCCGGGCACGAGGGTGTTGACGCGAATGCCAGCGGTGGCCCACTCGCGGGCGAGGTTTTTGCTGAGGTTGTGAACGGCGGCCTTGGAGAGGGAGTAGGTGAAGACGCGGCTCAGGGGGGTGAGTCCGGACATGGAGCCGACGTTGATGATGGAGGCGGGGATTTTGTGGTTGAGGAAGTAGCCTCCAAAAATCTGGCAGGCCTGGAAGACGGCTTTGAGATTGATGTTGAGGATGCGATCAAACTCTTCGTCGCTGATTTCCAGGAACGGGGTGGGGGAGTTGACGCCTGCGCCATTGACGAGGATTTGACAGCCGCCAGAGCGCTCCAGCACCTGATCGAGCAGCAACTGAAGGTCGGCGCGGTTGCCGGCGTCTGCGGGCAGGAAGTAGCCTTCACCTCCGGCGGAGTGGATGGCATCGAGTCGGCGCTCGGCTTTGGCGGGGTCACGTCCGACGAGGACGACTTCGGCACCCGCCATGGCAAAGCCTTCAGCGATGGTGCCGCAAAGTTCACCGGTACCACCAATGATGACGGCGGTTTGATTTTGCAGGGAGAAGAGTTCGAAAATGGAAGACATATTCCCGTGCATCATGGAGGGAGAGGGCGAATTTGTCGAACGGCTTTCACCATTCTCTCAGCAGGTGTGCAGGGTGTGGACGCCGGGCTGCCAGTGGCGCTGGCGCAGCCAATCGTCCAGGCTTTCGCGCACGCCCCAGCCGCCGAGGGCGGTGAGGAGCAGACGCGTGGGAGACGGCGGTGGCAGGTCGCGGGGGTGGATGATGGGGCGACCTTCGATCAGACGATCGATGCGGCGGGGATCGAGATCCACATAGCCCTGCACGGGCAGGGTGGAAATGACGGAGCGCAGGCGCTTGCGAGCGACGCTGGTGGAGGGGGCGATCCAGAGTTCGATGGGCGCGCGGCGGGCCAGTTCCTGCAGCAGCCATTGGGTTTTGAGTCGCCAAAAGGCTGCGGTGCTGTAGCGCGGATCGGTCCGCGAGAGGCGCGTGGGGCCATCCCGCCACGCCAGCAGAGGTTCGGGCAGTTTTTCAAAGCGGACACCGTGATGCAGCCAGCGCAGCCAGAGTTCGTAGTCTTCCGGAAATGCGCCCTCTCGGTAGCCGCCCCACTGCGTCACCAACTCGCGGCGAAACATCACCGAAGGGTGAGCGACGGGTGCGTCGATGAAGCGGGCACCGTGGATTTCCTCGCTGGTGAGCAGGCGGTTGAGCCAAGCCACATGCCGATCATTGCCGCCACCCAAATTGTCGAGGACCAGAACCTGGCATGAGACGAGGCCGATCTCGGGGTGCGCAGTGAGGTGGCGGCTCTGTTTTTCCAAACGGGTGGGGGCGCTGATGTCGTCCGCATCCATCCGGGCGAGCAGCTGGCCCTGGGCGGTGTGGACGGCCGCCGACAAGGCCGCGCTGATGCCGCAGGCGGGCTGCTGGATGTGGGTGTGCGTGATGCCGGTGCGGGGCCGCCAAGCTTGCAACATCGCGCCGCTGGCATCACTGGATCCGTCATCGACGGTGACGACCTCGAAATGCTCCAGGCTCTGTCGATCCAGCGAGTCGAGAGCCTGCCGCAGATGGCATTCGGCATCGCGAACCGGGAGCAGCACGCTGACAAGCGGAGGCGGTGAGGGCATGGCGTACTGGAGAGACGCGCTGCCGCCCCAGTGCAAGCGGCGATCAGTGGGTGGGTTGGCGCATGCGGTAGCCTTGCATGTGCAGGGCTTTGCCTTCGAACTCGCGGTAGAGGTTGGCCACGTCACTGAGGTTCGCCAGCGTCCAGGGCACCAAGACGTTGTAGCCATTCTTGGTGAAAACGATGTCGGCAGCCAGGTAGGTGCAGGAGTGATGAGCGCGGTCGTCGTCGGTGATGAACATGATCACATCTCCGTACTGATAGGGCGGGTCCACCCGATCAAAGCGCTCCATCACGGCGGTCGCGGCGAGGCGTTCGTCGAGATAGATGCCTTGGGGGTTGTAGTTGAAAAAATTCAGCGAGGTCCAGTGACAGTCGGGCATGCGGCCATCCGTGGCCATGCTGATGTCGGGATAGGTGTAGAGCAGCTTCCGTGGCAAAGGCGGCAGGAGGTGCAGCATGTCGATCAAACTGACGCCTTCGGTTTGAATGGCAGCACGCAGCAGGGGCTCGATGTCTTTGCGGCGCAGACCCAGACCGGTGGACCAGTAGTTCACGATCTGATCGAGGTTGCTGTCTTTGCTCACCTCCAGGCGCACCACCATGGTGCGGACGCGAGTGAAGTGCTTTGCCATGTCCATCACCTCGGATTCGGTGCGGCAGGCCGAGAGGATGAGGGGGATGTCGCCGAAGACCTTCACGTCACCACGGTAGTAAATGAGTTCATCGATGAGATCGACGAGGTCTTCGCGGATGGAGGTGTCTTTGGCCCACTGTCTCACATCTCCAGAAAAGAACTGCACCGGGCTGCTATAGACGCCGTTGACGCTGAAGCGTGAGAGGAAGTTGTAGAGCGAGGTGCGGGATTTCGGCGACAGAGAAAGTACGGTGTGGGGATTGGGGAAGAGCGAGTAAAGGCCGTCGGCGACGACGCGGATGGAAGGGTCCATCACCTCTTCGAGCTGTTGATTGGTCAGACCAGCTGAGCGGAAGGCTTGATTGAGTTCCGGCACTTGATCGACCGGCACCGCCCAACGGGTGCGGGCTCGCGGCGGCGGCAGGAGCGCCACCAGATGTTCCGGAGCCTCCAGGTAGAAGTGATAATATTGCAGTCTGCCCCAGGGCCCTTCGACAGCGTGGGCAATCGTCGCGGTATCAGGGACTGCGGGAGTCGTCTCATCCGCACTGCCGTAACTGGGCAGAGGAAGGAAGATGAGGGAAGCGAGGCAAGGGAGAAGGAACCGGGACAAAGACTGGAGGTTGATACGCATACAAAGTAGAGAAAGCGGTGGGCCGCAGTGAAGCAGAGCTTCGGGTTGGAGGGCTGGGAATGAACGGTCAGACGGGAAGATTTCAATCAAGATCTTGGCGAATAAAACGCAATTCACGGATGCTAAATACGCCATGCCGTTATTCGTGAGTGGTAATTACCTATATCGTTGAATATGAGAATGGTAGAGCAAAAAATAATAGATGATTTTTATTCCAACATCATGGAAGTCATGGAATCAAACAAGGCGACCCTCGAGGTCGCCTCAGTGTTGATCACCTCTCCCCCAACCCCCTGTCTCATCGTCTCTTCCATGAAGCGTTTTCGTCTCCGCACCTTACCTTTCCTCTGCTCCCCATCCCTCAATCAACGTCTCTCTACTTGGTTGACCGCCGCAACTCTCGGCGCTGCTTCGCTGGCCTCGGCTGCAACGGGCACCTGGACGCTCAACGGCAGCGGCAACTGGAGCGACGTTGCCAATTGGTCGGGCGGCACGGTGCCGGGATTGACCGCAGGAGGCAACGATGTGGCGAACATCAACAACAACATCGGCAACAACAATTCCACCATCACGATTGATGGGGCATTGCCGACTCCGAACACGGTTTTCTTGGGGACACTGCGGTATGGAGACAACAACCGAGATCGCAATTTCATCATCAGCGGAGGTACCATCAATTTTTCCACCGACGCCACCGCAGGCACCGGAGATAGCTTGCGGGCGATGATCGTGTCGGATCTGGCGACCTCGCCCTACTACATTGGGTCCAGCAGTGATCGCATTGATTCAGCGCTCGAACTCGATGATGCGGACGGCTTCACCATCGATCGGTTTGCCAACCTGACGCTGAATGGAACGATCAATGGTTCAGCCAATTTTGGCGGTGACATTGAGGTGAAAGGCCAGGGACTCGTGCTCCAGCAGGCAGAGCTGACAGGTAGCGTCACGAGCCTCACCATCAATGACGGGGAGTGGCGGCTGAACAGCTCCAGCACGGTGGGTCGCCCGACTTCACTGGGCAGCGTGACGCAGGTGAACATCGGTGACGGAATGACCACGGTGGCGGGAGACCGCCGGGTGTGGGATACGCTTTCGATCATTGATCCGTTGGGAGCTGCGGGTACGGCGGGCATCGTTCACACGCAGAATTTCACCCTGAATCAGGGTCGCCTGTGGGTGCGAAATACCAACTCGGTCAATGGCGGTGCCGACACCGTTGCAAGCGGTCTATCCACCAGCCCCGGAAGCAACTCCAACCACCTGACGGGAACAATTCAAGTGACTGGCACGGAGATGAACCTGCTGCAGACGGATCGCAACGACGGTGGCTCTGCGGAGGCGACGACGATCTTCATTGAAGGTCCGGTGACGGGCTCGGGCAATCTGGCGGTGATTGGATCGGCGACCACGATCTTCAGTGCGGACAACACGTTTGCTGGTGTTTTGACGGTGCTGGACCAGGCGGACGACAGTTCGAGCAATGTGGGGAAAGTGAACTTGTTGGGAACCAATGGGGCCTTTTCGGCGGTGTCGGAGATTCGGTTGGAACGGCGTGCCACCCTGTTTTTGGACGACACACAGGGCCTTCACAGCAGTGGGGATCGCATCAACGACGCGGCGCAGATCACCTTCATGGATGGCCAAACTCGGATCGAGGTGATGGGCAATAGCTCCTCGGCCACGTCGGAGACGCTGGGGGCTGTGGTGCTGAACGGCGGCAACGGAGCGATCGAGTTGGACCTCGACGACACGACCCCCCAAGATTTGAATTTGACAGTCGCCTCCATCACCCGCAATGCGCCCTCGGTGCTGGAATTGCGGATCGAAGACAACGCCAGCGGCACCGGCTACACGGACCATTTTCATCTGAGCCTGGCTGGAGCGGGCGGCATCAGCAACGTGCCGGTGGTGGGGAGTACGGTGTTGGCCAATGGCAGTGCCATGAATTCGAACGTGCTGCTCGGGGTGTATGCGGGCGAGCGCAACAACAGCGCCAATCACTTCCTCACTCTCGATGCCGACGGCACGACGGTGCGGATTTTGGATCCTGTGACGGAGATGCGGAAATCGACCTCGGTGACGGGCACGGCGCGGTTGTTTGATATCGATGGCAGCGGGAGCTACACCGACCTCACGCAGGCCAATGTGTTTGACTCGGCCTACACCGCAACGGACGAAAACGTGACGTGGAATTACACGCCGACTTCGCCCGACAATAGCGTGACCGATGGGGATGCGTTTGTCGTGACGGATCAAACCTTCAACGCGATGCGGGTGGGTTTCCAGGCGGGAGGCAATGACCGGGGGCGTACGCTGAACCTGATCAATGATGCCACGTTGACCTTGACGAGCGGTCAAATTCTCATGGGGCGTCCGGATGGCGGAGACAGCAGTGCCGCCGTCGGAACCACGCGGATCTCTGGGGGCACGGTTGATTTTGGGACGGCGGAAGGCGTCATTCAAAACGCTTCTGGCAGCACCTTGTACATTTATAGTGCCCTCAGCGGCAGCGGTGGTTTGACGAAAGGCGGAGGCAACAGTGTGGTTCTGTCGGGTGACAACAGCGCTCTGTCTGGCACCCTGACGATCCTCGACGGCATCGTGTATGCGGAGGGTTCGAAGTCGCTGGATGGATTCACCCAGGTGATCACGACGGGCGATGGCGTGCTCTACTTGCAAGACGGCATCAGCACACCCGCAGGCATGAACATCGCCACCAGTGTGAGCAATACCAGCACAACGTTTCTGCGTGGAGATGCGGGTTTGACGGAGTTCAACGGGGACATTCAAATCAACCAAGTGGACAGCGTGGGGCTGGTGCGTGGATTCCAAAATCGGGTGACGGTGAACACCAACAGCACGCTCAACCTGAACGGAGATGTTTATCGCACAGCGGCTTCTCTGGCGGCGCAGTCCACGGACCTCAATGTGGAGGATCCCGTGCGCTGGTCTTTTGACGGATCCAGCTCAGGGGTGGTGAACATCAATGGCCAGGTGTCGGATTCCCTGGGTGGCCCGAGTTTTACCACGGGAACGAGTGCCACGCGCATCGACAGTGGCAGCAGCGGCTTGGCCTCGCAGCGGGGTGCGGATGAAAACTTCGCGCTGGTGACGGAGATCGAGGGGAACAACGAACTCAACGTCAACGTGCGTCAGCAGTGGAACGCGGTGGGTCGGGTGGAGCTGGTGCAGGGCATCTTGCGGGTGGAAGTGGGAGAGAACACCAATTTTTGGACCGATGCGGCGCGGGACGCCTCGGACTTTGGCAATGGTTTCGGTGGCTTCAGCATGGCGGGTGGGGCGTCGGCCAATGAGACGGCAGCCTTGCTGCTGACGCAAGATGGGCAGCGCTTCAACGCCAAGCAGTGGACGGTGAATAGCGGTCCGACCTCCGGCGCGGGCCTGCGGGATACGCTGGCCATCATCGGCGGCGGAAATGAAACGGGCACAGTCTATTTTGGTGGCATTGATCTGGATCGCGGATCGGGTTCCTCCAACCGGATCACTTCCAACCGTGCGCTCACGCTTTATCAGATGGAAGGGGGAACCATGGTGGTGAATCAATCAATCAACGATGGTGCGGCGGGGGATGACTACGGCATGCTGGTGGCGATCGGTGGCGGCACCAAGGTGGTGCAGCAGTATCGCGGAGCAGGTGCCAATGGAGGCACTTCAGATAGCGAGGACAACCAAATCGACCGTGGTGCCTGGGTGCGTGGCGGCACGTTGCAGTTCAATTACGACAATGGCACAACGAACTCCACGCTGCGCAATTTGATGTCTCCCGAAGCAGGCATGCACTTCAACGGCGGCAATGTGGAGGTCATGGGGGATGCGACCACTGCGGGCACCAAAGGGCATACCGGTCTGGCCAGCAATGGCACCCTGGGAGCGACAGGTTTCAGCGTGCAATCCGGTGGTTCGGAACTCGCTGTGGTGACGCAGGGGGCTGACTTCACCTTGAATTTGGGAAGTGCGACCACCGTCCTGACTCGCAATGCCGGCGGCACGCTGAACGTGGTGGAGGAAAATGGCAGTGGCATCGCGGCGATCACCTTCCAAGCTGCGGGCGTGACCGCTGGATCAGCTGCGGGCGTGTATGATAGCTTCCTCAGCGGTGCCTCAACCTATGGCACTCAGCGAGGCGGTGCGGATGGCTGGCTGGGCTTGGATGATACCTACAATGTAGGGCTCTTTTCCGGCACGACGGACGATGTTTATTCGAGTGGCACCCACACCTCCGTGACGGTGGATCCAGCTTCGGCGGGCTACACCACGGCTTCCGTTCTGCTGGGCGTGCCGCTGGCCAGCTACACCGATTCAGGGGCGGGTGTCATTGAGACGGGTGGATTGCTGAAAACCACGGCCAGCACGGGAGACACGACGATCACAGGCGGTGGTACCCTCACCAGTGGTGCGGGCAATGAGCTGATCCTGCAAAACTTCAGCTCGGGCAATCTGATCGTGGACAGCGTCATTACGGACAATGGCTCGGCGGTGGATCTGACCATTACGACGCCCAATGATGGAGTGGCAGGTTTTGTGGTGCTCAATGGGACCAATACCCACACCGGCACCAACTACATCAACGGTGGCGTGGACATTACCACGGGCGGAGATGCGGCCTTCGGAGCGGTGCCTGGAGCAGCGACGAGCAATCTCATCGTCAATGGCGGAACGATTCGCACAACCGCGAGCCAAACCATCGCCGACAATCGCTTGTTTGTGGTCGGCGGGGATGGAGCCACCTTTGATGTGGGCACTGGGGCGACGCTGCAACTGGCCGGAACGTCGAGCGCTGCCGTGGACGTGCTGCAGGCGGACAGCAATGTTTTTGACAACATCGATCTGCCTCGCAACGACTTCTCAGGAGATCTGGTGAAGACCGGAGCGGGGATTCTCGCCATCGGCGTCAACTCGGATGGAGAGGCCGGATTGCAAAACTCCTACGCAGGTTTGACCGATGTCCGCGAGGGGACGCTCCGATTCAGTGGACGGCCCGCAGATGCGGATCCCGATACCATCGCTCCGTTGGGTACCACGGTGGGATGGGAGGATGGCACCATCGTGCGCGGTGGAGCCACGCTCGACCTGCAGATCAACTACGGAGGTTCAGGTTTCCGCAACACGCAGAACATCTATGAGTGGCTGACGCTTGAGGATGGTTCCACCTTGATGAAAGGGGATAACACCTTGCAGTTCCGTGGTCAGGTCCGGGTGGATGGAGAGGTGACCTTTGATGTGGGCCGCCGGGAGATGGTGTTTACCGATGGTGGTGTGCTGCAAAGCCGAGATCCCTCGACCCTGGACACGCTCATCATCACGCAATCCATCAACAACAACGATGGGAACTTCCGCATCAACGAATCCAACCCCGAACTGAACGCGCAGTGGGTGGTGGTCGATGGAACGTTGGAGTTCGCCAGCCAAGGTGCTCCTGAAGGCATCGGAACCGCGCCCATTTTGCTGGGGCGTACCGATCTCGGAGGCCCCGGATCGGGTCTGGCCGGCAGTGGCAACAACGACGAAGTTGGACTCTATTTGAGAGGGGAAGCAGATTTCCCCGTGGTGCGAGAGCTGAACATGGACGTGGTGCTGCGGGATGAAGGTGGGCTGAACAATCAGCTCAAACGCATTGGCGTACGTTTCCCCACGAACAATGACGTTTATAACTTCAATGGCGACATTGTCATTGATGACATGTCGGCGGTGCCGCTTCGAGTGGTGGGAAGGGATGAATCCACGTCAGATTCCAATGGAGATCCGAATGGCAATGAGATCGTGTTCATGAATTTTAATGGGCAAATCACGGGGGCCAATTCGGACGCTACGATTGAGTTCCGCACCGAACAGGGTGGGACACCCAACCTGCAAAACGGCACTTCGGAAGTCAACGTGGTGACGGTGATCAGCCTCAATGGCGACAACCGCAGCACCTGGAACGGGAATCTCGATATCGGATTGACCGAGGGCACCAGTGCCTTCAGTCAGGGCGCTGCCGGTGTGGGAGACAATGACAAAACCACCATCGTGCGCATCAACGAAGTAGCGACCGACGCCGACAACGATGTGGTGCTGCGTTACAATTCGCGGCTCCAGGTGAACGGGAGTGATGCGGTGATCGGCAATATTTTTGCGGATGCCGATGGCACCACCGACACGCCGGTGGGGATCATCCCCGCCGAAGCCTACATCGAAAATGGCGCTGACATTCCCGTCGGCGGCACGCCGAATCCGGGATCGCTCACCATCAATCAAACCACGGATCACGTGCTCAACGCGCTGATCCGCGATGGCCAGCCCATCCAGTTGGATCCCGCGCAGGCTCCTGCTTCGATGAGCATTGTGAAGGAAGGCAGCGGGGCTCTGACTTACGTCATGCTCAACGAGTACACCGGCACCACCGATGTGAATGCGGGCGTGCTGCAGGTGGGATTGGGCGGTGATGGAACCTTTGCCGTGAGCCCTGCGACTACAACCAGTGCCGACGTCGTCGGACGGACGGGGACCGGTTTGACCACCGTGAACACGGGAGGTCGCCTCGCGGGCACGGGTCATGTGCAGGGAGATCTGCTGCTGGCCGGTGGCAGCCTCACGCCGGGAGATGATTCGGCTGGCGTCAGTACCATCGGAACCTTGTTTGTGGGCAATGCAGCCACTTCGACGGGCGACTTCACCATGTCATCGGGTGAAGTGACCTTCCAAGTGCAGGCCGCTACCGCCAACAACACGGATGTGATGGCTGGCACCTACAACTGGCAGACTCCAGGTTATGAATCGACCAACATCGAGAGTGTCATCTTGGGGACTTCGGGTGCAGCTCCTACGGCCGTCGATCCTGGCTCCGGCGGCTTTGGATTGACCAGCACGGCGATTTCAAGCACTCAGCACGATCACCTGGAGATCGGCAACGATCTCACTTGGACGGGCGGCACCATCAAGGTTGAGTTTGCAGGCGGTTATACCCCGCAGGCGGGTGACGTTTTCAACCTCGTGGACTGGTATGGTTCGGCAAACTGGGGCGGATTCAACACGGGTGGCGCTCTTCTCGTCGGCAATGGCGATGACAGCGGCGACTTGGAACTCCCCGATCTCAGTGCGGATCCTTCTTTGCGATGGGATACCCGTTATCTGGAAAGCTCCGGCGTGCTCTTCATCGTCGCGCCCGAGCCGTCCCGCCTGCTGCTCGCTGCCTTCGGCCTCCTGGCCATCGCGCTGCGGCGGCGGCGCAAGTGAGAGCGCTGGAAGGAATGGCAACCACCAACTCCTGAGGGCTTTGCCCACCCTCAGGGGCTGCGGGTGGGGGCATTGAGGGAACGAGACTCTCTCTCCCCAATTCATCGTTACTCTTCGTCCCAAATCTCCGGGAATGAACGGGGGCCATACCTGTCTTCTGGCTTCGCGAACTTCAAGTCACTCCCCATCCAACTCCTGGCCTCAACGCAGGGTATCATCCGCCCGGCTGAGGACGCGGGCTTTATCGAGCAGCTGGAGGAACTCGCGGCGGTAACCGAAGGCGTCTTCTCCCTGAGCTTGACGGGCGAGTTGATCGATCGCATCCCAGGAGAAGGAGGGGGCGTGCGATTCCCCGCGCAGGCGCAGAGCGAGCCCAGCCACCGCGACGGCGAAACGCTGGGTCTGCGAGCTGCCGGCCAGGGTGTGACCGCTGTCGGTGACGGGTTGCTCAATGAGCTGGCTGGTTTGTCCATCGGGTGCTTTGTAGCGCAGCTTCACGGTCATCAGTTCACCTGAAAAATCTCGGTCAGGCTGGGTCGGCGCAACGCTCTTGGAGGCGGGTTGGTACTTGAGGGCATCCACCGCAGGCGCAGCGGGTTGAACGCCTGCGGGCACGATTTCATAGAGGGCCGTGACGGCGTGACCAGCACCGATTTCTCCCGCGTCTTTGGTGTCGTCGTTGAAGTCCTCCTTGGCCAACAGCCGGTTCGCGTAGCCGAGCAGGCGGTAGTGGCTGACTTCGGCGGGGTTGAATTCCACCTGGATTTTGACGTCCTTGGCCACGGTCACCAGGGTGCCAGCCATTTGCTCCACGAGGAGTTTGCGGGCTTCGGAGAGGCTGTCGATGTAGCCGTAGTTGCCGTTGCCGCGATCTGCCAAGGTTTCCATGGTTTGATCCTTGAGATTGCCGGTGCCAAAGCCGAGCACGCTGAGGAAGACGCCGGATTGGGCCTTGGTGGCGATGAGATCATGCAGTTGATCCGGATCCGAGATGCCGACGTTGAAATCCCCATCCGTGCAGAGGATGACGCGATTGACGCCGCCTTCGATGAAGCCCGCCACCGCCTGCTGGTAGGCGAGTTCAATACCGGCACTGCCATGGGTGGAGCCACCGGGTTTTAGGTCGTCGATGGCGCGGAGCAGAGCCTGCTTTTCCACGCCATTGGTCGGTGGCAAAACCAAGCCGCTGCTGCCGGCGTAGGTGACGATGGAGACGCGGTCTTTCTCGCCGAGCTGCTGCACGAGGAGACGCAGGCTTTCCTGAACGAGCGGGAGTTTGTCGGGCTCATTCATCGAGCCCGATGTGTCGAGCAAAAAGACGAGGTGACTGTTGGGACGCTCGGTGCCGAGTCGCCGCGCTTGAATGGCGATGCGGGCCAGCCGATGCTCCGGTGCCCATGGACAGTCGGACAGTTCGGTCTCGACGGCAAACGGGTGAGGAGAATCCGGTGCCGGACCTTCCAGCGGATAAGGGAAATAGTTCAGCATCTCCTCAAGCCGCACCGCGTCGGCGGGAGGCAGAGTGTTGCGATTCAGAAAGCGGCGCACATTGGCGTAGCTCGCCGTATCGACATCGATCGAGAAGGTCGAGAGCGGATCTCGGGCGACGTCATGCAGGGGAGACTCGGGCGTGGGGGTGTAGGATTCGGACGAGGGTTTTTCCTCGGCCATGAATGTCGCAGTACGCAGATGGTCTTCATGTTCAACGAGGGTCGTTTGTAGAGCGATATTGGCTGGTTTGCCAAAAGACTGGGGGATCTCAGGTGGGGCGTAAGGGGCATCGCTCGATTGCATCCGAACACTGAGACTTGCCGCAGGAGATGGGGATGCAGGAACGGGCGTTTCCCAGCCTTGATCCACTTGGCTCAACATCTTCGCACGGGTGTGATCTTTTGCTTCCGCGAGATAGACTTCGCGATCAGCTTCCGCTCTTTCCATTCCGCGACGCGCGGCCGAGTTGACAGGGTCTTGAGCGAGGACTTGTTCGAAGTGAACTTGCGCGTTGTCAAAATCATCCAACTGCGCCGCCGACTCCGCGACGGCGAGTTCCGTTTGGATGGATGGCAGTGGCGCTGGGGGGGATGAGGTCGCAGGTGGAACTGGGGCCTTCATCGGTTCGGGGGGAATCGCGGAGGTCGCCAGAGAGAGATCGTCGTCCGACTGCTGCTGTGGGGTGCGCCAGGCGGCAAGGCCGGCGAGCGCGATGCATGCGGCAAGACCGAGAGGGGCCGCTGCCCGCACGATCCAGGGACGCGCTGAAGGCGGGTTGTTGGAGTTGGTGAGTTTGTGACGTTGTTCGGATGTCAGGGCCGCCTCTTCATCCCGCAATTCGCGGGTGAGTAGGTTGCAAAAGGATTGGGTGGCCTCGGCTTCGGCTTTGGCACCGGGATCGGTTTCGAGCGCGGCTTCGATTTGCTTGCGCTCTTCGGCACTGAGTTCATCGAGCGCCCAGGCGGTGAGATCTTCAGGTTTCATGATGAGAAAATGGGGCTGGGGGGTTAGTGGGTGGCGGTGATTTCTTGGGCCTCCCAGTGCTGGCGCAGGGTGGCGATGCCGTGGTGGATGAGGTAGCCGACGTTGCCGATGCTGGTCTTCATGGTTTCGGCGATCTGTTTGTAGTCGAGTCCAGCCAGGAATTTGAGTCGGACGGCCTCGCGCTGGCGATCGGGCAACTGATCGATGAGGCGGCGCAGGGTGGCGGCGGTCTCGCGTTGATCGAGCTGCACGTCCGGGGCGGGCTCGGGGGTGGCTTCGAGTTCGAGCGTGGCGGTTTCCATGGGAATGAGGCGGTGGTTTTTGCGCCGGTGATCCAGCGCGCGGTTTTTGCAGACGGTGAAAAGCCAGGGGGCGAGGCGATCGGCGTCGAGAGTGGCGAGGTGGCGGTGGAGGGTGAGAAAGGTGTCTTGCACCACGTCCTGGGCGTCTTCGAGCTGGGGCAGGATGCCGAGGGCGTAGCGGATGAGAGGACGCTCGTAGCGCTGGAGGGCAGCCTGATAGCGGGCGTGGAGGTCGTTCATGAGCGGGATTTCAAAAGGGGTCACGGCTGGGGGATCGCGTTTCTTGGGGTGCAGCAAGAATTTTTTCCGCAATTGACGGCTGAGGCGGCCCGGCGTAGAAGAAGTCAGCGGTTAATTTTGATGCCCGCGAGAAAATTCATGAAGCGTTTTGCCCCTGTTTTTGCGATGACGACCGCTCTGGCGGTGGTGTTTGGAACCCTGGCCGTGCGTGCGGAGAGTCTGCCTGCGGATCACCCCACCTCAGCGCTGGTGAAGAAGTATCTGACGGCGGTGGTGAATCAGGATTGGAACACGGCGGGTGAGATGCTGGCGCTCGACAGTCTGGAGCGGAAGCAGGAGGAGACGGTGGCCATCATCAAAATGGCTCCCACCATGACGGAGGAGGCCGCGATGCTGGCCAAGCTGGGGGCCAAAGATTTGTCGGATCTGGAAAAAATGGATGCGCGCGAGTTTTACAAAGCGGAGCGCGCGGCGGTGCATGATCGCATGGAGATCGATGAGGCGGTGCGCAAGCGGAAGCAGGAGACGCTGAAGATCGAAGTGCTGGGGCTGGCGGCGGATAAGGACGGGACGCTGGTGCACGCCACGGTGCGCACCTCCCAGGAGACGCTGACCCAACGGATCGAAGAAATTTTCCTCATCTCTCTGCGCAAGGAGGGAGACAAGTGGGTCATCGTGCCCGACATGATGCGTCCGACGACGGAGGAACTGACGCCTGCTGAAGGCGCGGCCAAGTCGGAGTAGGCATCGATCCATGCCCACTCGCCGATGCGAGATGGGCAGAGATTTTGACTGGCCGACCTCAATCGGGCCGCGTGATGCGGACGGTGAAAGCTGACTTCGGAGCCAGCCACCGGTGGCAGACTCGCCGCACTTCGTCCACGGTCACCGCTTCCATACGCTGCGGGAGTTCGGCGAAGTAGTCGCCACCGCGTCCGTTGAGGAGATTCCACCCGAGGATGTCGGCCATGGCGGCATTGCCCTGCTGGGCGCGCAGCCAGGAGGAGCGCCAGGTGGCGCGAGCGCGCTCCAATTCATCGGCTTCCAGTCCGTCTCGGGAGAGTTCTGCCAGTAGCCGTTGCAACTCCTGCTGAGCCTGTTCGAGCTTCTCCGGTGCGGTGCCGAGGTAGAAGTACAAAGCGCCGCCGGTGAGCGCGCTGAACGCCTGTGCGCCCACGTAGTAAGCTAGGCCCAGCTCCTCGCGGATGCGGTTGAATAGGCGGGAGCCCATGTCGCTGCAGGCTTCATCGATGAGCTGAATGGCCGCGTTGTCTGGATGATGCAGGTCAAAGGTGCGATAACCGATCACCAGTACGGCTTGCTCCTTATCGAGCTTTTCCTCCCAGGCACCGGGTTTCGATGAAAAGCGGTGCGCCTTGAGCGGATCATAGGCAGGGCGACCCTCCGGCAGATCGGTCAGCGCTCGGGAAAACGTGTCGCGGATGCGGCGCGGATCGACGTCTCCGATCACGCTGATCACGCCATTGGCGCGGCACAAGGTGCGACGCAGGGACTCACGGCAGGCAGCCACGTCGAGCGCGTTGATGCTGCTCTCCGTGCCGAGTGCGGTGCGGGCAAAGGGACGCCCGGCGAAGATCTCGGCCCGAGCGCGGCGCAGGGCGATGGTGAGCGGATCTTCCCGTTCCTCACGGATGGCCGCGATCTGGCGGCGGCAGATTTCTGCGAGTCCGGCCTCGGGGAGCGTGGGGCGCAGCATCAGGTCGGCCAGCAGATCGATGGCCTGCTCTTGATCCTCCGCCATCACATCGGCTCCGAGGATGCGGCGGTGGGCGTCTGCGGTGCAAATGAGGCTGCCACCCCGGTTTTCGAGTTCCGATTGAATGGCGGACGCCGAGCGCTGGCTGGTGCCTTTGAGCAGGAGTTGAGAGGAGACCATGGTCACGCCTGCGTTGGCATCCGTCTCCGCAGGCACGCCGCCGAGGAATTGAGCGCGCAGAGAGACCAGCGGCAGGCGGGCATCGGACCGAACCAGCAGGCGCAGACCGCCACCGAGATCGAACAGCTCGGACCCGGAACGGCGGGTGGCACTGCTGCGGCGCTGGGAGGAGGCGCGGGGCGGTGGAGGTCCCACGGTGGCTTCGCAGTAGCTGGAGTCGGAGAGATGCTCCCTGGCCGCTGCCGTGATGTCCTGAGGGGTCAGCGCCTGCACCGCCTCGAGATAGCGGGAAAAAAGATCCGTACTGCCTGCGAGGAGCCAGCAGTGGCCAAGTGCGGAGGCCTGCCCGCGGGTGCTCACCAGACTGCGCAGTTGAGCCGCCTGAGTGGCGCGAACCGCCTTGGCCAGCTCCTCCTCCGAGGGGCCGTTTTCTCGCATCTCGGCCAGCACCTGAAGCAGGCCCTCTCTCACGGCGGGGACCTGGGTGGGATCGCAATCCGCATCCATTTCGAAAAGGCCACACTCCCGCACTCCCCAAGAGCCCGCTCCCACTTGGTGAGCAATGCCGCGCTGCTCTCTCAAGTGTTGAAATAGGCGCGAGCTGCGACCGCTGCCCAGCAGCATGCCCAGCACGTCCAGCGCCGGTCGCTGCGGGTCCGCATCCCCCGGGATGCCCCAACCCAGCGCCACCCGGCTCACCTCCGTGGGAAAATCCCGATGACTGCGGCGCACACCGCGCATCGCAGGCTCCACAGGGAGCACGATCGGTTCGTAGCGACGGCGTTCCCAGCCGCCAAACGTCTTTTCCACCAGCTTCAGCACAGCGGCAGGTCGCACGTCTCCCGCGATGACGAGGAAGCAATGGTTGGGCACGTAATGCCGTGCCACAAAGTCCACGACGTCTTGATGCGAGACCTGATCAAAAATCTCCCGGTGACCGATGATCGGATGCCCCAGCGGATGGGAGCGGAAAGCGAGCGACTGCATCAGGTGATGCAGCGTGCTATCGGGATCATCCACATCCATCGCCATCTCGCGGCGGATGACATCCTGCTCCCGCGCCAGCTCCTCCGCATCGAGTCGGACATGGCGCATCATGTCTGCCAGCACGTCGAGGTAGGCGGCGGTCTTTTCTTTTAAACCCTCGATCCAATAGACCGTGCGATCGAAGCTGGTGTAGGCATTGACGTAACCGCCCTGGGCCTGAATGTCTCGCGTCAGGTCCTCGGCGGTGCGCGTCGTGGTGCCCTTAAACATCATGTGCTCCACGCAGTGAGCCAAGCCAGCTCCCGTCCAGGCCTCCTCATGGATGCTGCCCGTCCGCACCCAGACCTGTACGCTGACCAGGGGATGGCTGGGATCGGGCCGGATCAGAACCTCCAGGCCATTGGGTAGGGTATGAACTTCGGCGTCGAGTCGAGGTGCGGGGCGGGTGGATGGGGTCATGCAGGATCGGAAGCCGGGGAAGATGGGCGGGAGGAAGGCAGAAAAGGTTCGGTGAAGGCGACTCGGAAATCGTAACCCCCATGGAAGTCCTCAATCGAATCCTCGTCCCGGCGGCCAAAATACTTCTCTTCGATCAGGTTGTACACCACGTTGCCGACATCGCCACCCTCATGCAGGCCCCACATCTCAAGCAGCGTCAGACTCATGGGACCGTATTCCTCCAGCACCAGGCGGCGAAACCCCTCCAGCAATTGCTGTCCCGTCACATGCTGATCCTCCGCGTCCTTGCAGAACAATTCCGCCGCCTTTCCGAGCGCAGCGCGGACCACCTCGTAAGCCTCGGGCCGGTAGCGGGCATCCCGCGCGGAGGCGCGGCGGACAGCCTCAGGGAAGGTGATGTTTTCCATGGGGAGAGTGAGCGAAGACGGAGTTTGGAGAAAAGAAGCGCTCAGCATGGCCGCATGCCCAGCGCGGGTCAAGGCAGGGACGCAAAGAATGAAACCCGCCCTCCTGAGTTTACGTTTGGGCTGAGGTGATGATCAGAAAAAATCCCCGGTTCAGGTTCCGCTGACGGTGGGGAGAGTGCCTCGGATTGCACAGATATGAACGAATCCTCTCTTCCCAGCGCTCCGATCTGCTCGGCCTGTCAGAAGCTCCCGGCGACTTGCTTCGTGACCTCAATCATGAATGGAAAATCGACGAATCTCGCTCTCTGCAGCATCTGCTTCCAAGAGCAAAGTCCGTCTATCGGAATCAAGCTACCTGATCTGCTGACCGCGCAATGCGATTACTGCGGAGGCACTCCAGCGGGTGCAAGCCTGAGGTGGTCGGGTATGCAATCCGCTTCGGATGACGAATATGCGTTTGCTTGTCTCGCTTGTTCGAGAGTGAAGGCCGAGGAAATCGAGCGCTATTCTGCGGAGTTGAAGGCCGCCGGAGCGTTTCCTTCCTCTCGGGAAGCCATGGATCAGTTCATGATTGAAGTGGAACGCAGAGTGCGGATCCGAGTTATGAGAGAAAAAAGCGGATCGTCCTGAGCGCCTCGTTTTTGGGGGGTAGCAAATGATTCCGAGGGGGAATTGGAACCCTCACCCCTGAAGCACGGCTCTGGAGAGACCATGCTACGATGAGCGAGCGTCGGCGAAAGGTAGCTCGATCTCTCCAGAGTCGAGCCGTTGTGCGAGGCGAGCCGGACGGCGTGGATGGAGGAAAAAGCGCGACGGAGAGCAGCGACGAAGCCCGGCTCTGGAGAGACCGAGGCGTTTCCTCAGGGGAGCTGGTCGAGGAGGCGGTTGAAGGCTTTGTTGGGGTTGGCGTAGGCGGGATAGTTTTGGGCGGGGGCGTCGGGGGGGAGATAACGCCAATGCTTGTACATCCACATCCAGCGCTCGGGATGCTGATGGATGAACGGCTCAAAGTGATCCCAGATGGCTTGAGTGGGCGGAGTCAGTGCGTCGCCAGGTTGAGGGCGGAGGACACCGAGGATCTGAGCTTCGGTGTGGTCTGAGTCGCTGCTGGGCTGGCAGAGGGTGGGGAAGAGCGGCAAACTCAGGCGCTGCGCCAATTGCACATGCAGGGTGGTGACGCAGGTTTGGAGTCCAAAGCAGCGAATGACGGTGGCGGCACGGCTGGGTTTGATGGTGAGGTCGGTGAGGAGGGCGCAGTGGCCGCCATTTTTGAGGGCTTTGAAAAGCCGCACCATGGCCTGACGCTGAGGGATGACATCGTGGCCGCTTTGCTCGCGGAGCTGTTTGAAGATGGCGGTGAGTCCTGGATTCTTGAAGTCCTGCGCGATGACCTGAAGCGGAAATCCACGAAAGCCCCAGGAGAGACCGATGATCTCAAAGTTTCCATAGTGTGGAGTGACCCAGATCGATCCCGAAGCGCGAGCGGCGTCGTCGTCCGCCTGAGAGGCGGGCGTGACGGTGACGTAGTCTCGCCAGGTCTGCTCGGTAAGGCGGACGGACCAAAACAGGCCGAGGAAGGTGCCGGCAAAGGTGCGGTAGCTGCGGTGCGCGATGCTGAAGCGCTGGGCAAAGGTGAAGCGTGAGCCGAAGGCGGCGCGCAGGTTTTCCAGAGCGGTGTCTCGACCTCGGTAATCGATCAAAAAAGCGAGGCTGCCGACCAGGTCGGCGAGCAGGCGCACGCCGTGGAGGGGCAGTCGCGGGAGCAGCCAGGCTCCGAAACGGACGAGTTGGGTCTCAAAAAAATGGCGAACGGATTTCACCTTGTCGGTTGCAGTTGTGCAATTTGGGCTAAGGGTTTGGGTAATGCCTGTGCCGACTCTGACTTCCATTCTCAAGCGGATTTTGAAACAACCCACCGCACCCTTTCATGAGTACCATGTAAGGGACGAAATCGAGGCGGTGTTGGAAGATTGTCCGCATGTCAAAATCAAGAGGGACGGTTTTGACAATTTGATCGTCACTTACAAGAACGGCAAGCGGAAGAGCCGCAATGCCTGGGTGCTGGGGGCACACATGGATCATCCGGGTTTTGTGAGGCAGCCGGATCTGGAGGACGACTGGACTTTTCTCGGTGGGATGAAGCCTGAGATCGTGGAGGCGGGTGTGGAGGCTGGTTTGCGAAAGATCAAAGGTAGCATCGGCACCTGGAAGTTTCCGGTGAAGATCGCCGATGGGCAGCTGCACGCGGCGGCTTGCGACGACTTGGTCGGCTGCTCCATCATCCTTTCCGTGATCTGGGACCTGGCCAGCCTGGATGTGGAGACAACGTTCCACGCGGTGTTCACCCGGGCCGAAGAAGTGGGATTCTTGGGGGCCTGGCATGTGGGGCAGAAGTGGCCGTTTGCCGACGATGCGGTTTTTGTCTCGGTCGAGACCAGCCGTCCAGTCAACGGAGCGCAGATTGGCGGGGGACCCGTGGTGCGGGTGGGAGATCGGCTTTCGGTTTTTGATCATGCAGGCGTGGATGCCTTGATGAGGACGGCGACGGATCAGGGCATCCGGGTGCAGCGCGGTCTGCTGGATGCTGGGGCCTGTGAGGCGAGTGCCATTCAGGCCTGCGGACGACGGGCGGCGGGTGTGTCGGTGCTGCTGGGCAATTATCACAACACCACCGACGAGCATGAGGTGGCGCCAGAATGGGTGGCTCTGGAAGATGTGAAATCGACCGTGGCGCTGCTGAAAGCGCTGGTGGCCACGCGGGACGCGGGCAAAATCGTCCGTCCGATGGAAGAGCGCGTGGCGGTGCGCATGCGGGACTACGCGGATTTCATCAAAGCGGCGAAAAAGCACTTTTGAATCCCTGCTTGCACGGAGGGCTCCCCGCGCCTTTTGTCACGCCCCCCGAGATGAGGGGTGATTGATATGAGCAGCGATACCCGCAAGCCGTTTCCATTTGATGAATTTGAGCCCCGCTGGCAGGCGGCGTGGGAGAGTGCGCACGCCTTTGACGTGGCCAATCCCGGAGATCCGGGTTTTGACGCCAGCAAGCCGAAGTTCTACGTGCTGGACATGTTTCCCTACCCGAGTGGTGAAGGGCTGCATGTGGGGCACCCCGAGGGCTACACAGCGACGGACATCATCGGCCGCTACAAGCGGATGAGCGGCTTCAACGTGCTGCACCCAATGGGATGGGATGCCTTTGGTTTGCCTGCGGAGCAGTATGCCATCAAAACGGGTCAGCATCCGCGGATCACCACGGAGGCCAACGTGGCGCGTTTCACAGCACAGTTGAAGCGGCTGGGATTTGCTTACGACTGGAGTCGCGAGATCAACACCACAGACCCCGGGTACTTTCGCTGGACGCAGTGGATCTTTTTGCAGCTCTACAACAGCTACGTGGCGGAGGATGGAAAAGCCCATCCCGTGGCGGAACTCGAGGCCCAAGGTTTGAGCCGGGATGAGATCGACGCTCGCAGGCTGGCCTACGTCAGTGAGGCTCCGGTCAACTGGTGTCCTGGTCTCGGTACCGTGTTGGCCAACGAGGAAGTGGTGGATGGCAAAAGCGAGGTCGGCGGCTTCCCGGTGGAGCGGCGGCCGATGCGGCAGTGGATGCTGCGGATCACGGCCATGGCACAACGCCTCATCGATGAGTTGGACGGTCTCGATTGGCCCGAGAGCATCAAGCTGCTCCAGCGCAACTGGATCGGCCGCAGTGAGGGCGCGGAAGTCACTTTTGCCATCGATGGCAGTGACGCCTCGCTCACGGTTTTCACGACGCGTCCCGACACCCTGTTTGGCGCGACCTACATGGTGATCTCTCCCGAGCATCCGATGGTCCCGGCATTGGTGACAGAGGCTCAGCGTGCGGAGGTGGAGGCGTATCAGAAAAAGGTCGCTGCCAAGTCGGATCTGGAGCGCACCGAGCTGGCGAAAGAAAAGACCGGAGTTTTCACCGGAGCCTTTGCCATCAATCCGGTCAATGGCGAGCGCATTCCCATCTGGTCGGCGGACTATGTGCTGATGGGCTATGGAACCGGGGCGATCATGGCCGTGCCTGCGCATGACGATCGCGATTTTGAATTTGCTCAAACCTTCGGTCTGGAAATTCGTCAGGTGGTGCAGCCAGCGGCAGACGTGGATTGGCGTGGCTACACCGATCCCGGCACCGCCGTGAACTCCGGCTTTTTGGATGGCTTGCCGACGGCGGAGGCGAAGCAAAAAATCACCGAATGGCTCGAAGAGAAGGCTCTGGGGCGGGGCACCATCAATTACAAATTGCGCGACTGGTTGTTCAGCCGTCAGCGCTACTGGGGAGAGCCTTTTCCCATCGTCTGGGAGGGCGGTCATCACCGCGCGCTTGCGGAAGCGGAATTGCCTTTGATGCCACCGGATTTGGAAGACTTCAAACCCACAGGCACGCCGGAGCCTCCGCTCTCGAAGGCGACGGAGTGGGTGCGATACTCGGATCAAGCAACGAGGGAACTCAACACGATGCCGCAATGGGCGGGCTCCTGCTGGTACTA
>JAGRPD010000156.1 GCA_020439875.1 Verrucomicrobiales bacterium | reverse complement strand
TTCGCTGGTGGTGTTTTGTGCGATGACGAGGGTGGGTTTGGCGGTGGTGGGGGCGGGGTTCGCGGCGCTGTCGAGGACGGCTCGGGCGATGGGGGTGAGGTTGTTGCGCGCGGCGGTCATGGCGGCTTGGCCGTCGATGCGGGCTTGGCGTTCCCCGGGGGTGAGGGAGTCTTCGGGGCTGGTGACGGTGGTGGCGGCGGTGGTGCGAGCGAGCATTTCCTCGTTGGCGGCCTGCTCCGATGCGGTGGGTGGTGCGGGGCGTTCGCGATCGGCCTGGGTATTGGCTTGAGAGAGGCGGTCTTTCATTTCCTTGGCGTCGCGATCCACCGATTTTTCAGAGAGCCGACGCAGACGGGAGAAGGTGCCGATCCGGGAGCCGCCCTGAGCGGAGGCGGGTTGGAGCGGGACGGTGAGGCAGAGGAGGGTGAGCAGGAGAAGGAGGCGATTCATCGGGAAGGGGTGGTGGGGGATGCCAGGGCTTTGACGGTGGAGGGAGACGGCGGGGAGGGGGCCGTGGCTGCCGGTTGGGTGGCATCGGGTTGGTCTTGAGAAGTCGAGGGGACAGGGTTTTCGGGAGAAGGCTGCTGGGTGGGGGCTTTCTTGTCGGAGTCGGCTTCGGGGGGCTTGATGAAGGCGGCGGCGTTGCGGATGACGGCGCGGACATTGCCGACCATGCGGCCCTGGCCGGTCATGGTGTCGTAGATCATGGAGTCTCCGGCGATTTCAAAATCAGACCGAGTGATGGTGCTGCGCGTGGCACTGCGCAGGATTTGATTGGTCATGTGGTAAGTGGCGGAGGGGATGGTGATGGTGACATCATCGTCTTCCGTGGTGGGTTGGCCGAAGAGCTGGAGTTGGAGATTCTCAATGATGAGGCGGTTGGGATCGACGCGGGTGACGGATTCGGCCTGCATCTCCATGGTTTTCCCGGTTTCGCCAAAGGTGGGCATCCAGACGCCCATGTTCTTGATGCCTTCGGGGATGGAGCGACCGAAGTTGGCGAGGGGGTTGCTCGGTGCAGCGGCGGTGGCTTCGGTGGGAGTGGCGGTGTCGGTTTTTTGAGGTTTGTCCTCGGCGCGGGTGGGTGGGGTGACGCAGAGGAGGGTGCCCGCCAGAAAGGGGAGCAAGACGAGGCGGAGGCGGAGGGGGGCGGTGAAGTCAGGCATGGTCTTCGACCGCAGCGGCGCGGTGGATGCGGAGCAACTGGCGGAGGGTGTTTTCCAGTTGATCCAGGGGGATCTGATTGGGGCCGTCGGAGAGGGCGGAGGCGGGATCGGGATGGGTCTCTAAAAAGATGCCATCACATCCGGCGGCGATGGCGGCACGGGCGAGGACGGGGGCGAGGATGCCATCGCCTCCGGTGGTGGTGCCGAGGCCTCCGGGGCGCTGCACGGAGTGGGTGGCATCAAACACGATGCGCCAGCCCTGCTCTCGGATCCAGTAAAGGGAGCGCATGTCGGCGACGAGGTTTTGATAACCGAAGGTGGTGCCGCGCTCGGTGAAAAAGAAGTTTTCACAGCCGGAGGACTGGAGTTTGGCGGCGATGTTGCCGACGTCCCAGGGGGCGAGAAACTGACCTTTTTTGACGTTGACGACGCGCCCGGTCTCGGCGGCGGCGACGATGAGGTCGGTCTGGCGGCAAAGGAAGGCGGGGATTTGCAGGACGTCGATCCACTCGGCGGCGAGGTGGGCTTCAGCGGGGGAATGGACGTCGGTGGTGGTGGGTACGCCGAGTTCGGCTCCGAGGGCGGCGAGGAGGGCGCAACCGGCCTCCAATCCCATGCCGCGAAAGCTGTCGATGGAGCTTCGATTGGCTTTGTCGTAAGAGGCTTTCAAGATCCAGCGGGCTCCGGCGCGACGTGCGATGTCGGCGATCTGGATGGCGGTGGTGCGGAGGAAGTCCTCGCTCTCGATCACGCAGGGGCCCAAGATGAAGACGGGCTCGGCACCATCAAGGCGGAGGTCTCCGATGGGAATGGGGGCGGGTTGAGGCATGATGAGGGTTGGCGAGCTGAGATTGGATCCCAATAAGATCCAAGAACCATGCTAATCAAACCGGCTGAAAAGACAACCCGGTTCCCTGTTTTTTCCATAAGGGAGGCGAGTCAAAATGGACGGGCTCAGATGAGGCGGAGGCGGGAGAGGTCTTGGGTGTCCACCAGGCCGACGGGGTGGCGGTCGTCATCAATGACGACGAGGTCATCGACGCGATGTTGATCGAGGATGGCGAGGACCTCCATGGCGAGTTTGTCGGCGTGGACGGTGATGGGGTGGGGGGTCATCAGGCTGGAGACGGGCGTGGAGGCGAGGTCGGCGTTGTGCTGGAAGGCGCGGACGAAGTCGCCATGGGTGAAGACGCCGGCGAGGGTGCCGTGGGAGTCGCAGACGACAGTAGCTCCAGAGCGGGCGGTGGTCATGGCCTGGAGGGCCTGGCGGACGGTGGCGGTGAGCGGGACGGAGGCGAGCTGAGGTCCGTGGCGCATGACATCGCGCACCCGGGTGAGGAGGGCGCGGCCGAGGGTGCCGCCGGGGTGGAGGCGGGCGAAGTCTTCGGCGGCGAAGCCACGAGCTTCGAGGAGGACCATGGCGAGGGCGTCTCCCATGACGAGCATGCAGGTGGTGCTGGAGGTGGGGGCGAGATTGAGGGGGCAGGCCTCGCGGGAGACGGCGACGTCGAGCACGACATCGGCCTGCTGGGCGAGGAGGGAATGGGGGCGACCGGTGAGGGCGATGATGCGGGCGCGGCGACGTTTGAAGTGGGGCAGGAGGTCCACGAGTTCCTGGGTCTCGCCGCTGTGACTGAGGGTGATGATGACGTCTTCATCATGGATGACGCCGAGGTCGCCATGGAGGGCATCGCCGACATTGAGGAGGACGCTGGGGGCACCGGTGCTGTTGAGGGTGGCGGCGAGCTTGCCGCCGATGCTGCCGCTCTTGCCGACGCCGCAGACGACGAGTTTGCGGCCTTGATCCAAGGCGGCGCGGAGGAGATCGACGGCGTGAGAGAAGGCGGTGTTGAGGCGCTGCTCCATGCTCTGCAACTCCATGATCTCCAGGGCGATGATGCGGCGGGCTTTTTCGAGATAATTCATGTGACAGGACGGAAAGGCAAACGCACACTGGAGGGCGCGCCGCCGCGCTGTGGGTCAGAGTTTTTTCTGCGGTTGAGGGCGGTCAGCCTAGCCCAACGTTTCCGCCCCTCAATGCCGAAGTTGCCCGCCGTCGCCGCCTATTTGCCGGATTTTTTGAAGCGGGACATGCTGCATGTGTATCGGCAGATTTCGGCCTTTCAGGAGGTGGTATGTCATGTGTTTTGTCACAAGCGGGAGCTTCCAGAGGTGTTTCCCTATGCGGAAAAGCGGTTGCACCAGCTGCCGCGTCCGTCGGGGGTGACGCGGTGGTGGCGGAAGTTTTGGCATCAGCAGCTGCGGCGGGAGCCGTGGGAGCTGCGCCCCTGGGAGGTGAGGCATTTGATTCTGGAACTGACGCGGGTGGAGGCGCAGGTGCTGCACGTGTATTTTGGCCATGTGGCTCCCCGCTTTTTGCCGCTGATGAAGGCGTGGCCGCATCCGGTGGTGGTGTCGTTTCATGGAGCGGATGCTGGGGTGGGCATGGATCAGCCTCGGCAGCTGGAGGCGATGCGGGAGGTCTTTCGATGCAGCGCGCGGGTGCTGTGCCGCTCTCAGAGTCTGGCGCGGGATTTGGAGGCGCTGGGTTGTCCGGAGGAGAAGGTGCAGATTTGGCGCACGGGTATCCCGGTGAAGGGTTGGGCGTTTCAGGTGGCTGAGACGCCGGCTGACGGTGCGTGGCGACTGCTGCAAGCCTGCCGTTTTTTGGAAAAAAAGGGATTGGATCTCACGCTGGAGGCTTTTGCACGGATCCGAGAGAGGTATCCGAAGGCCCGGTTGATGCTGGCGGGAGATGGACCGTTGAGGGGGGAATTGGAGCGTCAGGCGGAGGCATTGGGGGTGCGGGAAGCGGTGGAATTTCCGGGGTTTTTGAAGGGAATGGCGCTGCGTCAGGCGATGGCGGAGGCGCATCTGTTTTTGCATCCGAGTCGGACCTCGAAGGATGGGAACCGGGAGGGGATCCCCAACGCGGCTCTGGAGGCGATGGCGAGCGGTGTGCCGGTGATCGGGACGCGGCATGGGGGCTTTCCTGAGGCGATCAGCGATGGTGTGTCCGGTCTGCTGGTGGCGGAAAATGATGCCTCAGAGCTGGCGGCGGCGGCGCTCCGAGTCCTGGCCGATGAGGCGCTGCGGCGGGAGCTAGCGACGGCGGGTCGTCAGGTGATCGAGCGTGACTTCGAACGCGATGCCCAGGTCCGTGGGCTGGAAGAGTGCTACAAAAGCTTGATGCTCCGGTCTCGACTCGCCAAAGTATAAACTCCCGCACCTTCAAGCATGCAACCTTCCACCGTTCAGTCCCATCGCGCGTTCATGGTCATCACCTTGACGATGGCCGCGTGCATGATCTTTGGGCTTGCAGTGGGATGGCAGTGGTATTTCAAGAAGGTGAAGGTGAGGGAACGGTTTCAGGAGATCGAAAAAAGGAGTGCGGAGAGCCGTGCTGCCCAGGATGGATTTGCCAACCTCGGATCGACCGGAGCGGGCCTTTCACCAACGTTGGAGCAGCCCAGCGATAATTTGGAGGATCTGCCGGGCAAGCTGAACCTCTCCCAAACGCAACCGTTCTCACCTCAGGAGACACCGTTTCACATCACCCGAACGGTACCGCGAGCGACTCAGGTGGAGGTGCTCCCACTCGAATCGGCAGCGGCGGATCTGGCTAGGGCGGAGGAGCTGCTCGACCGGTATTTTCGGACGGAGGAGTGGGAGGATCGCGTGGCGTTGGTGTGGAATCCGACGCGGGTTCGCCCGTTGATGGAGAATTATTATGTGTCTCAGATGGCGAGTGATCCGGTGCGGGGGGCGCTGGTGGCACGGGGGCGGTTTCGGGTGAATGGCATGGAGATTTTGCATTTCAGCTTCAGCAGCACGCGGCCGCTGGGCAGCATGGAGATCGCCTGCCGCCGGATGCCCGGGAGCGATGCGTGGGGGTTGGACTGGGAGTCCTACGTGGGGTATGGGGAGAGGAGTTGGGCGCAGCTGAAGTCGGAGCGTCCGACGGAGCCGATCTTGATGCGGGTGTTTGTACGTCTGGGTGACTATTACAACTATGAATTTGCCGATGATCAAAAGTATCTGTGCGTGCGGATGCTTTCGGAAGACGGGCAGGATCTGGTGCATGCGTACACCGAGCGTGGCATGGAGCTGGCGACTTTTTTGATCGGTGAACTCGGCGTGGGGAATTCGGCGATGAAGGGATTTACGGTGCGCGTGGCCTATCCACCGAATGCGCAGTCAGACAGCTGCCTGTGGCTGCGAGAGATCGTTTCGACGCGCTGGCTGTTGGATGCCGAAGAGATGGGGGATTGAGATCGGGCGGCAAGGAGAGATGATTGCGAGAAATCGTCACGAGTCGGCGGCGTGAGCGGCCCAGAGCTGGCGGTAGTGATCCAGGCGTTCTTTGATGCGGGCTTCGAGGCCGTTGGTGGTGGGTTCGTAATAGACCTTTCCGCCGTCAAAATAGCGCTGGGGGACGAAGCCGTCCTCGCCATCGTGCGCATAAACGTAACCCTGGCCGTGACCGAGCTGTTTGGCACCGCTGTAGGAGGTGCCACGCAGAGCTTTGGGAACGGGCAGGGTGCGACCTTTTTGGATATCGGCCAAAGCCGCATCGATGCCGACATAGGCGCGATTGCTCTTCGGCGCGGTGGCCACATAGACAGCGGCGTGGGCGAGCGGGATGCGGGCCTCGGGCATGCCGATGAATTCGGCAGCCTGATGCGCGGCCACGGCGACACGCAGGGCGTTGCTGTCGGCGAGGCCGACATCTTCGCTGGCGGCAATGACGATGCGTCGGGCAATGAAGCGAGGATCTTCGCCTGCGTGCAGCATTTTCGCCAACCAGTAGAGGGTGGCATCGGGATCTGAACCGCGCATGCTCTTGATGAAGGCGGAGGCGGTGTCGTAGTGGGCGTCACCATCGCCATCATAGACGACGGTTTTTTTCTGCACGGACTCTTCAGCGATGGCGAGGGTGATAGCCACGATGCCGTGGGCGTCCGCTGGCGTGGTGAGCGCGGCGAGTTCGAGAGCGTTGAGGCACTTGCGGGCATCGCCATCGGCCACGGTGGCGAGGTGGCGGGCGGCATCATCGTCGAGCCGGATGTCGAGGAAGCCGAGACCGCGTTCGGCATCGGCGAGCGCGCGCTGCATCACGGAGAGGAGGTCGGCCTCGGTGAGGGGCTCGAGCGCGAAAACTTGGGAGCGGCTGACAAGGGGGCTGTTGACGTAGAAGAAGGGATTGTGCGTGGTCGCGCCAATAAAGCGCAGCGTGCCGCGCTCCACGTGAGGCAGTAGTACGTCTTGCTGGCTCTTGTTGAAACGATGGATCTCATCGACAAAAAGCACAGTGCCCTTGCCATCAAGGCGCAGACGACCCGCGGCGGCTTCGGCGGCGTGACGAATGTCGGAGACGTTGCTCTCGACACCACTGAGTTGAATGAAGTGGCAGTCGGTTTCTCTTGAAATGATGTGGGCCAGCGTGGTCTTGCCGACGCCGGGCGGTCCGTAGAGGATGAGGGCGGAAAAGCGATCTGCCTCCACCGCGCGACGCAGCAACTTGCCGGGACCGAGGAGATGCTGCTGGCCTGCATACTCTGCGAGGGAGCGGGGGCGCATCCGGGCGGAGAGAGGCACTTGAGCACGGCCATCCAGCTCTGCGGAGGTGGGCGAGATGCTGGTGGGAGGATCAGTGGGAAATAACTCGGACGCCATGCGTCGGCTCGGAGGGGTAAAGGGTGAATGAACTAGGGCAAGACATCGACTTCGATCCGGGCAAACCCTCGCTGCAGGCTGCTATCCAGCGGGCCGATCCAGACGGTAACGGTCTCGGTGACGCCATCGGGGTTGGGTTGGATGCTGCGCTCCGTCATTGGCAGGGCGGTGGAGGTCCAGG
>JAGRPD010000155.1 GCA_020439875.1 Verrucomicrobiales bacterium | reverse complement strand
CTGCCACTGGCGCTACGTGATCGACCACTTGTTTGGCGAGGTCACCCACGTCTTCACCCACGCCGCCACCCACATCCCCGAGCGCATTGGCGAAGATGGCAAACCCTACGCCTGCACCGCTGACGACAGCGCCTACGCCCTTTTCAAAACGAAGAGCGGCGTCGTGTGCCAGTTCAACTCCTCCTGGAACGTCCGCGTGCGGCGTGACGACCTCCTGACGATGCAGGTGGACGGCACGCTCGGCTCCGCCATCGTCGGTCTGCGCAAATGCTGGACCCAGCACGCCGCCGGCACCCCCAAACCGGTGTGGAACCCCGACATCGACCAGCCGTTGAACTTCTACGACGGCTGGACCGAAGCGCCCGACACCACCAGCTACGACAACGCCTTCAAGATCCAGTGGGAGCTGTTCCTCAAGCACGTCGCCTTCGGCACCGCCTTCCCCTGGACCCTGCGCGAGGGCGCCAAAGGCGTGCAACTCGCCGAACTCAGCCTGCAATCCCACGCCGAAGGCCGCTGGGTGGAGGTGCCGGAGCTGAAGTAAAGTCCGAGGACCGTCCCGCTCCCGGCGGCGACTGCGGTTTGACGCCTCCTCAGCGGTAGCAGCTGTTCACGCGTGGGCGTGCAAAGCGCATCTCCCGACACGCTCAAGCGTGCACAACGAGCGCTTCACTGTTTTTAAGCGCCCGTCTCGGCCCCTTTGTGGCCCAGCTGCTTCACCGCCTTGTTGAGCTGATCGTATTCGATGGGCTTTTTGATCACCGTCACCGGACCATGCGTCAGGATGCGGCTCAAAATCTCGCTGTCCGGATAGCCGGTGATCACCACGATCGGCAGGTCTGGATGCAGGTCTTTAAGCTGATCGTACACCTCATCTCCCGAAATATCGGGCAGCTTCAAATCGAGGAACACAAAGTCAAAACGCTGCTTCTTGGCCACCGCGATCGCCTCGGATCCGGTTCCGACCACCATCCGCCCAAAACCCGCTTTCTTCAGAAACTGCTTAAACAGTGCCTGCAACGCTGGGTCGTCATCCACCACCAAGACCGTCGGCTGCCCCCCTTCGTCGTCTTTACGCAACACATCGCGATCCAGCAGGCTGCGCTTGATGCGCCAGCGACCACCGATTTGCACCGCAGGAAGTTGTCCACGCTGAACCAAATAATAAACGGTCGGTAAAGGAATCCGCAGGTATTCCGAGGTCTCTTTGACCGTCATCAATTCGGGAGGAGAGGAATCAGCCATAACGTTGAGGGAGAGAGTGAGAGGGAAAATCGAATCAAAGATCAGTGCCCCAGGGCGGCTCCGAAATTATAATTACCATGATTACACTTTATTGAAAGCGGTTTTAATTCGCTCTGCAAGCTGAATAATGAGAAAAGTTGCAAATATGTTTCAAAAAACGCCCATTCAAGCAACACGTTTCGCAGTTCTTCATGTTTTCTCGAATTCTCGTCGCAAACCCAAGAACGCACCGAAGCCGGTGCATTTGGTGCTGGAGAGTCCGTTGAGTCAGCCATTCGAATCTGCGAACACGTTTGCATTTATCATAACTTCAACATTCTTTAACGATTACTAATGGCATTTGCCAACCTTTTTTTCACTTATTCACAATTTTTTTCACAATCGCCTCCCCGCTTGCCCTCTTCCCGGCCCCCGCCATAGTATCCGCCCCCTCTCATCCCCATGGCCGCACCACTGCGCATCGTCCTCAAATTTGGCACCGGCATCCTCACTCAAACGGAAGCCCCCGCGCTCGACCCCATCCAACTCCGCAAGCTGGCCGAGGCCGTCGCCCTCCTTAAGCAAGCGGGCTGCCAAGTCGTCGTCGTCAGCAGCGGCGCCGTCGCCGCTGGCCTCCACCCCCTCGGCCTGGATCAGCGCCCCAGTGACACCGTCACACTCCAAGCCTGCGCCGCCGTCGGACAGACGGACCTGATGCACCGCTACGAGTCCCTCTTGAGAGAGCACGGCTGTCATGTGGCCCAACTGCTCCTGACTCACGACGATCTCGAGAGCCCCGAGCGCGCCGCCCGCGTCCGCTCCACCCTGGATCGCTTGCTCTCCTTTCCTACCGTCGTCCCCATCATCAATGAGAATGACTCTGTCGCCGTCGAAGAACTCCGCTTTGGCGACAACGACAAACTCTCCGCCAAGGTCGCCATGCTCTGGCAGGCGGATCGTCTCGTCCTGCTCACCAGCGTGCCCGGACTGCTCGATGACGCCGACCAACTCATCCCCGAGGTTCCCAACGTCGCCGCTGTCCTCCATCACGCGCGGCAGGGAGACAAGGGCAGCCTCTCTGTGGGAGGCATGAGTTCCAAACTCCAAGCGGTGCAAGCCGCCGTCGAGTCCGGCGTCGAATGCCTCATCGCCAGTGGTCGCACGCCCGAGCAGCTCCCGGCCCTTCTCCTTCAAAACCAAGGCCTTGGCACCCGTTTCCCCACCGCAACAGCCTCCCGCGCCTGAGTGCTTTCCTAGTTTTCATTTTTCCCCCTCCCTCATGGCTGAAGACATCGCCTCCACCATCCTCGACATGGGTCGCCGCGCCCGTGCTGCCGCTCACGCACTGGTCAAACTCTCCACCGAGCAGAAGAACACCATCCTCCATGCCATGGCGGATGAAATGCAGGCGCAAGAGGGTCCCATCCTCGCAGCCAACGCCGAAGATCTGCAACGCGCCGAATCTCAAGGCCTGTCCAAGGCCATGATCGATCGCCTCACCCTCAACGCCGATCGTCTCGCTAGCGTCGCCGACGCCGTCCGTCAGGTCGCCACCTTGCCCGACCCTGTGGGCGAGACCCTGGCCGAATGGACCCGCCCCAACGGGCTGCACATCCGCAAGGTTCGGGTGCCCATCGGCGTCATTGGCATCATTTTTGAATCCCGCCCCAACGTCACCTCAGATGCCGCCTCACTGTGCTTCAAAACTAGCAACGCCACCATCCTCCGAGGTGGCAGCGAGGCCATCGCCTCCAACCGCGCACTGACCGCTGCCCTGCAAAGCGGTGGAGAAAAAGCCGGACTGCCTCCTGATGCCATTCAGCTCATCCCCTTCACGGATCGGGAAAGCGTGGATCACATGGCCCGCATGGACAAGTACCTGGATCTCATCATCCCACGTGGTGGCAAGGGGCTCATTGAGCGGGTCGTCTCCACCGCCCGCATGCCCGTCATCAAACACTACGACGGCGTCTGCCATCTCTATGTGGACTCCGCTGCCGATCTGCGCATGGCCACCGATCTGACGGTCAACGCCAAGTGCCAAAAGCCGGGAGTCTGCAACGCGCTGGAGACCCTGCTCGTCCATCGCGACATCGCTGCGCAGGCCCTCCCTGCCATCGCCTCCGCCCTAGTGGAGCGCGGCGTCTCCCTGCGCGCCGATGCGGCAGCGGCCCCACTGCTCGGCCAAGCCTCCACCCCCACCACCGAGGACGATTGGACGGCCGAATACCTGGACCTGATCCTCTCCATCAAAGTCGTCGATGGCCTCGACGAAGCCATCGACCACATCAATCAATACGGTTCTCACCACACCGACACCATCGTCACCGAGGACGCTTCCGCTGCGGCTCGTTTTCAACACGAAGTCGATTCCGCCGCCGTCATGCACAATGCCTCCACCCGCTTCAACGATGGCGGCGAGTTCGGATTTGGTGCCGAAATCGGTATCAGCACCGACAAACTGCACGCCCGTGGCCCGATGGGGCTGGCCGAGCTGACCAGCTACAAATACCTCGTGGACGGAACGGGCCAAGTGCGTGCCTGAGACCGCATCCGGCAAGCTCCCCTCGCTATGCTTCCCCTCGACTTCCGTCAGGAACCCTCGCGGAAGCCGTTGCGGCATTAGAAGAAGTCTTCCGATCCCACCGTGAAGGTGACGTTCGAAATACGTGCCTTGGCCAAGGCATTGAGCACGTCGATGACCCGTTCATAGCGGGCTTCTTCCTCGGCCTCAATGGTCACCAACACCTTGGCATCCCGATTGTCAGCCTCCATTTTCAGCCGCGTGAGGGTCGCGGTAAAGTCAGGCAGGGTCTTGCTTTGAGGGGAGTCAAACTCCTCCTCGTTGAGAAGAACCGCACCCCCTTCTTCCACCGCCACGATGACTTCATCCGGCATCTCAGGAGAATTATCCATCGGAGGAGCGACTCCCGGCAGGCTGGTTTTGAGTTCGTGCTCCACCTTCACCGCCCCGGCCATCACCATGAAGAACAGCATGATGACGAAGACCACATCGATCATCGGTGCGATTTGGAAGCCGAGGTTGACGCTCTCAACCTCGAGGCCGCGATGTTTGGATTGATGCGGATCGTGCATGAAAAAAGGGGAACTTACTCCTGATTGAGGGCCGAGAAAGAAATGTCATCGATCCCAGCTTGGCCGATGATGGTCATGGCCTTCTGCACCTGCACGGCTGGGGTATCTTTGTCCGCGCGGATAATGACGCGATACGTCGGGTTGGTCTCTTTGAGAGTGCTCAACCGAGAGACGATCTCTTCCTCCGGCAGTTCGTTGCTATTGAGTTTGAAGAGCGCCCGTTGCTCGTTAGGCATCCACCGCACGTTGAGGGCGGCTTCATTCATGGCGTTCTTGTTGTCCTTCTTCTTCGCGTCTGCCGCGACCGGGAGATGGATGTCTTTATCAATCTCCAACACCTGCGCCGAGGTGATGCTCATGAAAAAAATGAGCAACACCAGAAGCACATCAATCATTGGGGCGATTTGGAACTCAGGTTCCCCGCCCTCCATATTTCCGCCGCCGCCAGCCATGGTAAGATCTTGTTTGGATGTTGAGTTTGTGTTTCAGCAGAGAGCGAAGGGCCGAGCGTCCGATCCACGAACGCTCGGCACCCGACATCAATCATCAGCCGCCGCGACGACGACCGCCGCTTCTTCCTCGACGGCTCCCGTGCCTGTGACCCAAGCGGGTGTGGCTGCGAAGAACTCTTCATCGCCCACGTGCGCGCCTTTGAGGTACTCATAAGGCATTTTGCGGAACAGCGAAGCCACCGAGTCCTGCAGCACCAGCATGGCTCCCTGCAGCTTGTTGCGCAGGATGTAGAAGAGAAGGAAGGCGGGAACGGCGATGAACAGACCGGATGCGGTGGCGACGAGCACCTCACCGATGGCTGCGGCGAGTTTGCCCGGGTCTCCGACTCCAGAGGTGCCGAGAGTTTTGAACGCCCCTTTCATCCCGATCACGGTACCGATCAGACCGATCATGGGCGTGCAGACCCCGATGACGGACAGGTAGTTGATTCGGGTCTGCATGGTGGCGTTGACGCGGGACAACTCCGAGAACATGGCCACCTCGGTAGCCTCTTGCCCCTCACCCGTGAAACTGAGGGTCACGCGGGAGACATCGGCAAAGGGGGACGGATTGTTTTTGCAATACTGGTAGGCTCCGACGTAGTCACCCGTGCGGAAGAGATCCTGCACCTGAGCCACATCTCCGGGGGGAGACATGCGCTTTCGGTTGGTGCGCATCCAGAGGTCCACCGTCAGCCAGATCAGGGTGAAGGAGGCGATGAGGAGGAACCACATGACGATGCCGCCCTCTTGGAAGGTATGCCAAAGGCTCTCCGGCTGCGCATGAGCAGCGGCGGCCTCTCCACCTTCACCCACGGCTTCAGCGCCCGCCTCTTGCGCGAACAGTGAGGCGGGATGAAACGCGAGTAGGCCTGTGACGAGCAGGGGAAGCTGCCAAGCAAAGCGTGACCAAATCTGGCGGGCAGAGCGAGTGAATCGGAAGAAGTGCGGTTGGGATTTCATGGTGAGTCGGTGGAGGGAGAGCGGTGGGAAAGGGTTAGGATGCGTCGGTTTTCTGGTCTTCGCTAGCGGGCTGTTGATCCTCATTTTTCATGCCGTTGATGGCGGCCATTTCTTTTTGAGCCGCTTCCGCGACGGAGGACCCTGGGTAGGTATCCACCAAGCGGCGGTAGTAGAGGCTGGCGTCGGCAAAACGGCGCATCTTGACCAACATGCGGGCGGATTCCAGCTCAGCGGCGGGCACTCGCTGGACTTGCGTGCCGTAGAAAACAGGGATGTGCAAGTAGGCCATGAGGGCCTCCTCCCAGTTCTTTTGCCGCTGGTGAATATCGCCAATGATCTGCCAAACGGCGGAGCCGACAGCGGAGTCATCGGACTCGTCCAGGATCATTGAGGCACGGCCGAGCAGGGCGTCGTAGTTGGAGGAGGTCTGCCGCTCAATATCGAGCTTGAGGACTTGCAGCTGCATTTTCATCGCTTCCGTCAGCGGCAGTTTCTCCACCTGAGGCAGCAGGCGCATGCATTCATCCAGCTCATTGGCCTGGGGCAGGCCGAGGACCAGTTCAAACATGGACTCTCGATACAGGTCAGAGCCGCCTTTGATGTCCTTGAACGGGGCCAAAAAGGCCACGCCCTCCCGCAGACGCGCCACGGCATCGGCGGGGCGCCCCTGGGCCAGCAGCTCTTTGGCGTCATTGAGCTGCTGCATGTAGGGCCAGTCCAGCTCGCCCACCGCAGCGGTTTGCAGTTCACTGGTGGCCGTCTTGTCATCCCGCAGGTGAACGGTGCGGATGATTTTTCCATCTTTGACGGCGAAGTCGGCGGCGGGGATGCGGGTGCCGTCCTTGAGCACCAGAGCCTGAGCCTGAGCCCACTCCGCAGGCAGGATCAGGGCGGCTGCGAGCAAGCCCAGCATGACGAAGCGTTTGAAAAAAGCTGGCATTACAGTTTCGAAAGTTCGGTTTTGGCCTCCTGCATTTCGGGCTCGTCTTGGAGGTCTTTGCGAGCTGTCATCTCGATCAAGAAGAGTTTGGCGGCTTCGCGATCGGAATTGGGTCGCGGGGGTTCCGCCGTGGGATCCGCAGGACGGTTGAGCTGCAAGAAGCAGCGAGCGCATTGGAGATAGGCTTTGGCGACCCACGATTTCCACCGCTGATGGGCCACAAAAACGCGTTGGAAATAGGGGATAGCTCGGGCGTAGTCTTTCCGCATGAAGGCGATTTCTCCCAGCATGTAAAGGGCCGTCGCTGTGGGTTCACCACGCCATTCCCGGGTGTTGGCGATGGTGGTGTAGAGTTCGTCCGCCTCATCGAGTTTGTTGAGTTTGACCAGGGTCTTGGCGCGTCCGAGGGTGGCATCCAGCAGGCGGGAGCTGGCGGCGTATTTTTCGACCGCATCGTCAAACAGTTCCAAGGCCTTGTCGTACTCTTCTTTCGAATAGGCAATCTCAGCCAGACCGACCGGCGCGGCATCGGCGAATTCGCTGTCGGAGAAGTACTCGATGAGGCGGTTGTAACAGCCTTCTGCTTTTTCGAGATTGCCTTTGGAACGGGCGTTGTCGCCGACGACGGAGAGCAGCAGAGGGCTGAGGTCGTCGGGATTGGCGACTTCCACGAGCACATCGAACAAGCGTTGCGCTTTTTCCGTCTCCCGCATTTTTTGGGCGAGCCAGGCTTTGGCAAACAAGATCCGCATTTGAGCGGTGCCGTTCATGCCTTCTTGAGGGGGCGTGATGAGTTTTTCGAGTTCGGCACTGACTTCCTCGAAGGTCGGTCCTTCATAGTTGCCGTCGGACGAGCGGCGGCGCTTGGGAGCCATGAGATCGGCCAGCTGCTGGACCAGCACCTCGACCTGCTCGTTGGCCGCGTTGGCCATCATGGGTTTGATGGCGTCGGCCAGGAGGGTCTTGGCTTCGTCGATCTTGCCTTCCCGCACCTTGGCGCGGCTGATCCAGAAGATGGCTTTGAGGGCCTGCGTTTCGTTGTCCTTGTGGGAGGTGTAATAACTCTGCCACATATCCGCCAGCTCGGCCCATTTGCCCTGGCCGACGTAGAGGTCGGTGGCGTTGTCCATGGCGTAGTCGAGGACGTCGGGCGTTTTGGCCTTGTCCACGGCGTTGGCAAAGGCGTTCAGAGCATCGTCGTATTTGCTCTGCTGATTGTAGGCATCACCGAGCAGGGCATAGACTTGGCCGATGTTGGGATCGTTTGGAGCTTCCTGGGTGAGGGCTTCCAATTCTTCCATGGCTTCCTCGACTTCACGCCCTTGGAATTTGATGAAGGCGAGACGGTATTTGGCATCCACCACGAACTGGCCACGCGGGTTGTCTTCGAGGTAATTGCGCAGGGCTTTGGTGACGTTCTTGAAGTCGTTTTGATAAAAGTAACTCAGGGCGATGCGATACTGAGCGTCGTCTTTGTAAGCAGACTCGGGGTTGTCACTGAGGAGCAATTCCAGACAAACGCGGGCGTCTTCAAAGCGCTGCATTTCAAACAGCACGGAAGCGCGCAGGAAGAGCAGGCGTTCTTTGTCGGCCTTGGGGAAACCGAGGGCCTTGTCAAAGGAGCGCTCCGCGCCTTCCAGATCGCCTGCATTGTAGGCCAGCATGCCGTAGAGTTCGGAGACTTCCCCGAGGTTGGAGCTATCTGGAAAATCGGCGATGTACTCCTCACAAAGTTTGCGAGCCTCCGCGACACGTCGGAGCTGGGCGTTGGCGATGATCATGCCATACATGGACCGATCCCGCTGAGCGAAGCTGGGGTAGTCTTTGACGATGGTTTGGAAGGCGAGCAGGGACTCCCAGTAGCGCGCCATTTCGAAGTAGCAGCGACCCAGCCGATAATAGAGGGAGGCGTCGTAGTCGGGGCGTTGCTCGATTTCCTCCAGCAATCCCTTCTCCGTTTTCAACAGGGCATCCAGCTCCTCGGGGGTGCCGCGAACGGGGCCTTTGCCCTGGCTGGCGATGGAGGCTTCCAGCTTCTCGACCCGCTCTTTCACGATGCGGGTGATCTCACTCTGACGCCGCACCATTTGGTAGGCAGCGAGGGCCTCGGCAAAGCGTTTTTGATCCAGCATCTGATCGCCGAGCTTGAGGCTGACGTTGTTCATCTGGGCGACGTTGTCCCCACCGGTGGTGAGGGAGCGCACGCTCTCCATGAGCTTGGAGGCCTCATCGAGATCGCCTTTGGCGACGAGGATATCCGCTGCCATCATGGCTGCCTGCAGGCCCTCGGGGCTGCGCAAATCGGCCTGCACCACGGAACGCAGGATCTTGAGCGCGTCGTCGGTCTTATCCGTCTTGCGGTAGTGATCGGCGAGGAAGAGACCGGCCTGCCCCTTGAGTTCTGGGGAGTTGGAAGCGACGTCGTTCAGCTCCTTGACGCCTTCATCGGCCTTGCCAGTGGAGAGCAGCGAGCGCCCGAGGGCCAGCTTCACCTGAAAGGCGTTTTCACCATCGGGGTACTGACTCAAGTAGTCCCGCAGGGTGGTGATGGCTTTTTCGTACTCGTTGAGATTGAAGTAGCAGGCTCCCTCGACAAACAGCACGCGCTCTGGCGGGCGGTTCATTTTCTCGCGGATTTGCACCAGCTTGGACAGCGCTTCCTGATACTTTGCCTCCTGGAACAGACCAAAAGCGGCTTCGTAGAGCGCCTCCACCTCCTCTTGAAGGTTCAAGGGCGAGGCCCCAGGAGCTGCGGGCGGCGCGGGATCTTGCGCCACCGCGAAGCTGATAGCCAACAGGCTCACGGTGAGACACGCGAGCCCGCAGACCCAGCTGGGCATTTGAAAACGGGAGAAATGTTGGGGCATCAGGGACAGGGATTTTATTTTCTAGGCGGAGCCATCGAAATTGTCACGAACGAAGTTTTGGTCGGTTCAAGTTTCAACGTGCCAACGGCCTCCTCCTTGCTCAGAGAAGCAGGCAGATCGGAGGTGCGACGTGGAAAATCCGCGCTCAACCCGTGGTTCGAAGGCCAGAAGCGAGGGCGTTCACCGAAATGAGCAAGTCCGGCACCATGGCTTCTGCTCCCAATTTGTCACCCTCGGCCAGACGAGCGCGCCAGCGTCGCAACAGGCGCACCTGATGGGCATGCAGCACCCGCAGCGGCTGCTCCCGCAGGTCCAGGGTGAAGGCCAAGCGAGGCCGTCGCTCGCCGAAGGGCCGCTGAAAAACGGCCTCCACCATCTGCCGCGCGGTTTCGTATTCATCGAGGATGCGGCCCAAGAATCGATCTCTCAATGCGCTGTCCATCACTAGGCTGCCATATCGGCGCATCCAGTCTGGATTGGCGCTGACCAGCGAACTCTCAATGTTGGTGAGCAAGTAGCGCACAAAGGCGTTTTTTCCTGCCTCCCGAAGCAGGGCCTGCCAGTCGTCGGGACGTTCATCGCGCAAGCGTCGAAGCGCCGTCCCCGCACCGAACCAGCCAGGAAGATAGAAGCGGGATTGCGTCCAGGAGAACACCCACGGGATCGCCCTCAGGTCATCCAATGTGGCCTGCCCGGTGCGGCGTGCCGGGCGGGATCCGATGCGCGCGTTTTCCAGGGCATCGATGGGCGTGGCCTGACGATAAAAAGTCATGAACCCCTCGGCGTGCAGCAGCTCCCGGTAGGCCTGAGTGCTCCACTGCGCCAACCGATTGAGCACCGGAGCCAGTGGCTCGCCGGGATCCGATCCCAGCTCATGCCGCACCGCCGTCGCAGCGGCCGAGGCCATCAGCAGCTCCACATTGAAGACCGCAGAGTTCATGTGCGCATACTTTTGCGCGATGGTTTCCCCCTGCTCCGTCATGCGCATGCCACCCGCCAGCGAGCCAAACGGCAACGCCTCCATGAACCAGTGCGTCGGCCCAGCCCCGCGCCCCACGGTGCCCCCACGGCCGTGGAAAAACACGGGCTTCACTCCATGGCGGTGGGCCGCAGCGGACAGCTCCGCCTGGGCGCGGTGGATGGCCCACTGACTGGCCAGGATGCCGCAGTCTTTGTTGGAATCCGAATAGCCCACCATCATCTGCAGCACCGGTGCTGAGGGATCCAGACTGCGCCGAGTGACGGTGTGTTGCAAAAAGGCCTCCACAATGCCCGGCCCCGCCTCCAGATCGGCCATCGTTTCAAACAACGGTGTGACCGGCAGCGGACAGCGCAGCCCCTCCGCCGACCACACCGCGAGGCCAGCCTCACGCGCCAGAAGATAAACGGTGAGCAAATCCTCCACCCGTCGCGTCATGGAGACGATGAGCGCACCCAGACCCGCCGTGCCGTAGCGCTGCACATGCTCCGCCAGCACTCGATGGCTGGCCAGCACCGTGTCGGCCTCCGGGCCTGCGGATTGACCTGGGGCCAAAAACGGCCGTGGCGAGGCCAGCTCCCGCTCCAGCAGCTCCCGCTGCCGCTCCACCGGCCACTGCGAATACCCCGCCCCATCTTCCACTCCAGCGGCCGCCAGCAGCTGAGCCAGTGCCTTTTCGTGGAAAGCCGAATTTTGCCGCACATCCAGCACCGCCAGGTGAAATCCGAACGCCCGCAATTGCCTGCGGAAGGGCACCATCCACTCCCGCTCCAGCGCGTGACAGCCCACCTCTTTCAGCGTCTCGGCAAACTCCGCCAGATCCGCCTCCAACTCCGCCGCCGATCCGTAACCCACCGGTGCGGACTCGCCGCGCACCGTCATCAGCACCTTGGCCCGCATCAGATACGCCGCCTCCCGCCAGGGGACCTCCGCGTTGCGTTGCTCGATCTCCGCCAGATCGACGTGGGATTGGCCCGCCAGATCCGCCCGCAGCCTCAGCCGCAGCGCCGTCAATCGCTCCGGCGCAGGGTGGAACAGCACCGTCATCGGCGTGTGATAGGCCAGCGCCTCCAGCCGCCGCCGCTGTACCCGCAGGGCATTCAACCGCAGCGCAGCCAACGCCTCCCGCGTCACTTCGGCCGTGACAAAAGGATGTCCATCGCGATCCCCGCCAATCCAGGTGCCAAAACGAATCAACGGCCCCAACTCATCCACCTCCTCCGCCAAGTAGCCCGCATCCTCCCACGCCTCTCGCAGGTGCGTGTGCGCCCGCGCCAGAGCTTCGGGAAAGACCTCCCTCAAATAGTGCAGCGCATTTTGCAGCTCCGCCTCGATCGTCGGCCGCGTCAGACGGATCTCCCCGGTATGCCACAGGCTCTCCAGTTGCACGCCGATCAGCGCCCGCAGCCTTTCCTGCTCCCGCTCCGTGTAGGCCGCATTCTCGTGGCGGTTCATCAAATCGTAGATTTCGCGATGCCGTTCCCGCACCGTATCGCGCTTGGCTTCCGTCGGGTGAGCCGTGAGCACGGGCTCCACGCACACCGTCCGCAACACCGAGAGCAACCGTTCGGGATCGTCGCAGACCGCCCGCATGCGCTGCATTTGATCCGGCCACAGACCCTTCTCCGCCTCCGGGCCCAGCTCCTTTTCCCGCATCCGTCGCACTTGAGCCGCCGCCCGTTCCTCCACAATATTGAGCAGCTGAAAGGAAATCGAATACGCCTGACCCAGCTCCCGCCCCACTTCCTCCGGTTCAAAGTCAGACACATCCGTCAGCCACGGCAAGTGATCCGCCAACGCCCCCTGCCCCAAGCGGCTCAGCGTCGCCGCATAAGCCTCCATCAAAAACGTCAAATCCGATTCCAACAGGGAAAACCCCGTGTCGCGCAGCAATTCCTTCGGTCCAGAGTCAGGCATGGTTGGTAGGATTCATGGAACGGAAGCACAAACCATGCAAACACCTGCTTCATTCACCCCGTCACCCTTTCCCCCCATCACCACCATGTCCGCCTTCCTCGACCGCCTCCGCCAGCGCCTCTGGCCCGCGTCCCGCTACCGCATCGCGCGCTGGATCGTTCCCCGTGGGCTCGCCGTCATCTATCTCATCGCCTTTCTCTCCTGGTGGGTGCAAAAAGACGGCCTCTGTGGCGGCGACGGCATCCTGCCCACTTCTCGGCTGATGGAGAACATCCACGCCTTCGAAACGCGGGAAAACATCAGCCTCCTCTCCCACTATCCCTCCATCTTTTGGTTTGGCTACAGCGACGCACTCGCCACCGCCCTTTGCGCTGCGGGCGTTCTCTTGGCCTTGTTGGTGCTCGCGGGGATCTGGCAGGGACCTTTGCTCCTCCTGCTCTGGGCCGGATATCTCTCTATTGTGAGCACCGCAGATGTCTTCATGGGTTATCAATGGGACGCCTTGCTGCTCGAAGCCGGTTTTTTGAGCCTCTTCCTCGCTCCCTGGCGATGGCGTTCCCGCGCGACCCTGCGCGACACCTCCGATCCACCGCGATTCGCCGTCTGGCTCCTGCAGTTTTTGCTGTTTCGCCTCATGATCCTCTCAGGCTGGGTGAAGTGGGCCGGTGGCGATGCCGTCTGGCGAGACATGACCGCACTGCGCTACCACTTTGCCACGCAGCCACTCCCCAACGGGCTCTCGGCCTGGATGAATGCGCTACCTCCCTCACTCCTCGACGCGGGCTGCTGGGGCATGTATGCGGTGGAACTCCTGCTGCCATGGGGCCTCTTTTTCGGCCGCTGGAGTCGCGCCGTAGCCGCCGCCGGTTGCATCGGTCTGATGAGCCTCATCTTCGTCACCGGCAACTACAACTTCTTTAACCTCCTCACCATCGTCCTCGCCTTCACTTTCCTGGACGACACCCAATGGCCTCAAGCCCTCCGCCGCCGTCTCGTCGATCAGGCCCCTCCCCCTCGGGCGATCTGGCGCACGGTGATGGGATGGACCACCGCCGCCTGCCTCACCGCACTCAGTCTAGTGGCCGCCGATTCGTTCCTCGCCGCGCGCACCCCAGGATGGCAACGCCTGACCTCTCCCACCTGGGCTCAAAAATGCCTGAGTCCAATCCAAGGCTTCCGCTCCATCAACGCCTACGGCCTCTTTCAGGACATGACCGAAGAGCGACCCGAGATCGTCCTCGAAGTCAGTGACGACGGCATCCTCTGGCTGCCTCTTGAATTTCGCTGGAAGCCGGGAGATCCGGATCGCTCTCCCGGTTGGGTCGCCCCGCATCAGCCGCGCCTCGATTGGCAAATGTGGTTCGCTGCCCTCTATCCCAGCTTTGATCCGCAACCGGACATGCAGCCTCAGTCGCCCCTCTTTTGGTTCGGCCAATTTCTCGCCGCCCTGCTCAACCATCGCGAAGACGTCTGGTCACAGATGGAAGAGCCGCCTTTTCCGCGCAACGAAATCCGTCACATCCGCGCCCGCCTCTACCGCTACACTCTCAACACCCCCACCGAAGCCCGCACCTCGGGTCGCGTTTGGTCCCGCCAGTTCATCCGCCCCTTCAGCCCCACTTTTTCAGTCACCCCCCACGTCAATTGAATCCAACTTTTTTCATTTTCGACAAAAAAATAATTGCTTCAATTTCAACACCTTCGCTACACTACAGTCAAATCTCCCCAATGAAGTCTCCCTCCTACTGGATTGCAGTGACCAGTCTCGCCATCGGCGCAGCCACCTTCGGTCACTCAACCAACACCACTCCTCCAGCCGCTCCCAAGGTCGGCCTGGAGTTGAGCGTGGCAGACCTCACCCCACCGGATTCGATCGCGGCAGTTTTCCCCATCCCCGAACCTTCGCGGGCCGCTTTCCTCGGACTTGGCATCGTGGCCGTCGCCGCCACCTATCGCCGCGCCTGGCTCAACCTCAAGCGCTCTCGGACCCCCTCAGCCTAAAGCCCGCTGACTCAGCGGATCTGAGGCCCGTAATTGGCGGATAAGCTGCATCCTTTGAGATGCAAAGAACCAGGCCTCATCCTTCAATGGCAGGTGAATCCGCCCATACCTCCGCCAGAATGGCCTCCTGGCGCTCAGCCATCGCCGCCGCCTCCTGCGGCTCATGATCGTCCCATCCCGCTAGGTGGAGCAAACCGTGAATTCCATACAGCAGGACCTCCTGCGCCAGCGGCAGCCCCCGCTGCCGCGCCTCCCGCTCCGCCGTCTCCACGCTGATCAAAATCTCCCCGTGGAAAAAAGTGATCACATCCGTCGGTGTCGGATCATCCAGAAACTCCGCATGCGCCACCGCGATCGTCGCATCGTCCATCAACGTCACCTCCACCTCCGGCAGTCGAGCTAAAACATCCTCTTCTCCGCCACGACCCACCTGCAAGCAGGCCGGCATAGCCCCCTCCAACGCACGCTTCAACCACTCCACCTCGGGAGCGCGCTCTTCCACCTGCTCCAGCGCATGAACGCTCAACACAGGTCGGCCCGATGCTGCACTCCCCGCACTCACGCCGCCGACGCAGGATTACCACTCGGGCGTTCCTTCTCCGTCTCCTTTTTGCGCGGACGCTGCGAGAAGCCCCCGTCTAGCACCAGTGTCGGCGGATCGCCCGCACCTGATGCGGACCCACCCGCAACCTCCTGACGACTCGTCGCTGACTCATGACTCAGGTTGTACTTGATCCGACCATGCATCATGCCCAGCAGCGTCTTGCCGAAACTCGCCTTCACCCGCGCCAGTTCCGCAATCGTCAAATCGCACTCATCGAGCTGGCCATCCGCCACCCGCGATTGCACGATCGTATTGATTAGCGTCTCAATGCGGCTGGCATTCGGTTTGTCCAACGTCCGCGAAGCACTCTCCACCGCATCCGCCAACGAGATGATGGCCGCTTCCTTCGACTGCGGTTTCGGACCCGGATAGCGGAAAACATCCTCAGAGACCTGAGGCACGTCCTCCTCCTTCGCCCGAGACTCCTCCACCATCCGCAGCATCTCCGCCCGCTGATCCAGCGCCCGGCGGTAGAAAAATCCGGCCAACGAAGTGCCGTGATGCTGCTCGATGACATCGATCATCTGACCGTTGAGCTTGTGCTGAATCGCCAAGTCCACCCCATCCTTCACATGGGCGATCAAAACCAGCGCACTCATCCGCGGCGTCAAATCGTCATGCGGATTGTGATCGGGATCCATGTTTTCAATGAAGTACTCCGGCTTCGTCAGCTTGCCGATGTCGTGAAAATAGGAGCAAACTCGACACTTCGTCGGATTTGCAGCCACCTTTTCCGCCGCCGATTCTGACAGCGCCGCGACCATCAAACTGTGGTGATACGTCCCCGGTGCCTCAATGCTCAGCCGCCGCATCAACGGATGATTCAGGTCCGCCTGCTCCAGCCATGAAATGTCCGTCGTGATGCCAAACACCGTCTCCAACATCGGCAATAGACCACTGACCAGCAACGCCGCCACCATCGAGGAAACAAACGGCAACCCCAACACCCGCCCCACCGATGTCCCCTCCATCCCTGACGCATGATGCAGCAGCAGCGAAAAAAGCGCCGCCACCGTCCCCGCGTAAAGGCCAGCCATGAACAGATGGTTCCGCTTCCGCACATGCCGAGTCGCAGCCACGCCCAAGAAACCCAAAAGGATCGATGCCGCCGTGTAGGTGAACGGATTGACCGCCACCGCAATGAGCACCCCCAGCAGGGTCGCGTAGATCGCGGCAAAGAGACCAACCTTCCGCCCCATCAATACCGAGAGCAGCATCGGTGCCACGATGTGAGGAAGCGTCATCACCGCCAGTGCCCGGCTCCACTCCTCCGCAAACGCATAGTCCAACACCATCACCACCAATCCCAAATGGACCAGCAGCGCACCCAGCACCAGCGTCAGTCGCTGATTGTCCGTCACCAGATCTCGCAGCACCACCCGCAGATGGATCACCATCGCCGTCAAAACTGCCCCCGCGCAGGTGTAAATCATCAACCCGGGCGGAACCAGACCGTCCGTCACCTTCGTGCCGAGACGCATGAAAAAACCCACCCCAATAAAAAAGAACGCGAACAACAACGCCGCCGCTGCCGGATTCGTCCGCAGCCAATCCGTGATCTCGCCCTTTTGATGTTTACGGCGCTTGCGTCCGCAGGACAGCCCCTCTCGCTGGAGCTTTGCCCTTCGAAAAGAGTCAAACATTTCTAGAAATTCAGATTCAAGACGTGGCGAGGATACCATAGTCCCCCTCCCCCTCAAGCACCTTTCGCCAAACCGTTTGGAACGCCCTCGCAAGCAAAAAAATCGGAAAACGCAGCCTCGAGCCCCTACCCGGTCACCTCTCCCTTCTTCCAGCACCAACCTCACTCCGCCTTCCATTTCTTCTTCTCTCGCCACCCGTTTCCACCTCAGCCCACCCAATGGCCGAGGACGATTCCGACATCCATCTCGCTCCCTCTACGCTGGCATCCTCATCCTGCGCACCATGAAAGCCGGGCGCTTGCTCGCTTTCGGCAGAGCCTTGCTGTTTCTCGAAACCTGCGAGGACTGCCTCGCCTGGCTACGTGGTCAAAAAGATTGACTGCCGACTCGGGGCGTTCAACTCCGAGCCGGCAGGGCTTGTCGAAATGACACTCTCTAGATGGCGGCCACCAGAGGTTTCAGGTCGAAGCCTTCAGCGTAGTCTTCCTGCGCCACCTTGTTGGCTTCTTCCGCGAAGTCACCGGTGAATTTCAAGGTCACCGGGTCAAAGTCCAGCCAAGGACCTGCCTGGGCTTCTTCGGCGGCCATGTCGATGGTGTTGGCCTTCAGGTTCGCGACGAAATCGTCGAAGGTCTCTTGCGCTGCGGCACTGACTCCGAATCGCTCGCGGATTTCTCCTGGGGCGGTCTTTTTGCCGACCCGATAGGAGACGTTGGCCATGTGGGCCAAGCAGGCGGCGTGGAAACCGTGGGAGACGTGCAGCACATCTTTGATCAACTTGCCCGCCTGAATGGAGGCAATGAAATTGCCCATGTGATCGGGGCCTTCCTGGAAGTTATCGAACTTGTGGATCGCCTTGCCGTCATTGTCGTAGGCTTTGGATTCTGCGACGTAACCCCCTTCGCAATGGATGATGTTGCCGATGCGGATGCCTTTGTAGGCGGGCTCCCAGCCTTTTTGCCAACGCAGATCCGACCGTGGCATGCCGCGATTGTCAAACAGAAGCGGCACACCGTCGTAGGCGTAGTAGGCCAGTTGGTTGTTCGCGGTTTGGCCATCGTCATCGTAGCCCCAACGTCCGCCAAAGCTCATCACCCGAGGCGGAAGCAATTTGGGATCTCCCAGCGCCCAACGCGCCACATCCAGCTGGTGCGGACCCTGGTTGCCAATGTCACCGTTGCCGTACGGCCACTGCCAGTGCCAGTCATAATGGAACTGCTTGCGGAAGATCGGCAACTCAGGGCGTGGGGAGGACCACAGGGCGTAATCCACGGAAGGCGGCGGGGGTTGAGGTGCATCCACCTTGCCGATTGAGGCCCGCATTTTGTAGTTCAATCCACGGGAAAGCTTCATCGCACCGATGTGACCTTCCTTCACCCACTCCATCGCTGCGGCCCAGCCGAGGTCGGAGCGGCGCTGCATGCCGTGCTGGAGCACTTGGCCTTTTTTCTCGGCCTTCGCTGCGGCCTCCATCAGCAGGGAGCCTTCCCAGATGTTGTGGCAGACGGGTTTCTCCACGTACACATGCTTGCCATTGGCCAGCGCGGTGAGGGCAATCATGACGTGGCTGTGATTCGGCGTGGCGATGGTGATCGCATCCACATTCGGATCCTCGCAGCATTTGCGGAAGTCCTTGTACGGCGTCACCGTTACGCCACCTTTGGCCAGCTCCGCCACCTTTTTGTCCAAAACGTCTTGATCGACGTCGCACAAGGCCGTCAAGCGCACTCCGGGGATTTTTTGCAGGCTCTTGATGTGACCGCTCCCACGAGAGCGAAAACCGATCACCGCCACACGGATGTCTCCGTTGGCACCCGCCGCGCGTGACCAGGATGCGGCGGTGGCGATGCCTGCAGCTCCGGCGAGGGACTGCTTGATGAAATGACGACGGGAGCGAGAGGGGGAAGTGAGGTTCATGTCCGAAAAGTTGGATTGAATGGGAAGACGAAATCTGACATCTCCGCTAACGGGTCGTCACGCTCAATCTTGCCATCTGACCAAAATTTCGAGACGCCCCCCGCTCCCGTCCTTCACTGCCCTCCGGATTTAAGGGAGAATCCCCATTTCCGCGAGCGAGGGATTTTGGCACCGACTTCACTCGGCGGGCTGGTCAGATGGACCATCCCGGACTTCGATGACCAGAGCGGTGGTATTGTCTCGGCTGCCACCTTCGAGCGCCTCCCGAACGAGGCGTTCTGCTGGCAGGAGGCCAGCCGTAGCGGGTCGAGGGCTGCGCATGTGATCCTCGATGGCTCGGTCCCACAGACCGTCCACGACTCCGTCCGAGCAAATCAAGAAGCGATCTCCCGCCACGCAGGAGACGGCTCCGATCTGAGGGTCCACGTAGCGATGCCCCGCGCCGAGAGCTTTGGCCAGCGAGTTGCGTCGAGGATGGGTGCGATGCTCCCGCTCGTTGATTTTCCCCTCCCTGCGCAGCCATCCGACGTGGGTATCATCCTGCGTGATCTGCCGCAGGCCGCCCTCGGCAGGCAGGTAATAAATTCGGCTATCTCCGATGTGGCCAAAAAACATCCAGCCCGGCGCAAACCAAGCGAGACTCAGGGTGGCCCCCATGTTGCGACACTCTTCATAGACGCGGCTGTAGCGCTCCATCTCGGAGTGGATGCGGTGAAACAGCTCCATCAAGACATCCGCAAATCCCGTCGGCATGCCCTCCGCTCCTGCGCGAAAGGTGCGGGGAATGAGGCGGGTGATATTGTCCACCGCGATGCGGGAGGCAAACTCTCCCGAATTCTGTCCGCCCATGCCGTCGCTAACCGCAAACAGACAATCCCGGCGCTCCAGCTTCATCTCCCCATAGCTCCCGAGCCGGGCCACCTCCCAGCCATTGACGGTGAGGGCGAGGAAGGAGTCTTCGTTGTTCTTGCGGAAGCGGCCACAATCCGTACGGGCGGACCAATGCAACCAGACTTCCCCTTGAGAAGTGGCGTGAGTTCGTCCGAGGGACTCGGGGAGGATGTTTTCGTCGTCGGGCATGGTGGGAGGTTAGAGTTCGGGCGGCGGCGGTGCCAGATGGGGGGCATCCAGCAGCGTGGCAAACTCGAAGTCAATGACGCAGAAACGTCCAGCGCGCGGATCGTAGGTGATGTTGCGCGGCAGGGGGTCATCATGGCGGACACGGTACTGCTCTAGCTCGCCAAATAAGGCTGCACATTTCTCGTCGCTGATGTGTTCGGCACGCTGGCCGCAGTTGCTGGTGACGAGGTAAAGCTCTTCGTCGTTGGTATCCAGCACCCGGGGAACAAACGGGCACTGTTTTTCCTCCAAGTACTTGAGCACGCGGACTTCATTCTCATAACGCTCCCGCGCCATCGGGCCACGGAACCGTTTGTGCACGCGCCCATCAAAACCGATGTGCACCGAAGAGCGTTGGGTGTTTTTTTCTTCTTTCATCGTTGCGGATGGCCTTTCACCACGCGGGTGGAGGCGAGGTAGTCATGAATGCAGCGTCGATCCGTGGCGAAGATCAGCAGCACGTCCGCGAGCGCGTAAAAGACGATCACGGAAAAAAGGCCATTCAATAAGGTGCGGATGAGGATGATGCGCTTGGGGCTCGGGACTTCATCGTTTTCCAAATTGACGATGCGGATGCCGATGAGCCACTTGCCGATGGTCTGCCCTCGCTGCCAGAGGAGGGTGAGCTGGACCGCTGTCAGCATCCCCATCGCCAGCAGCGCTCCCTGCATTTGCGGCAGATTCACCCGGGACATGTCCAGCTCCTCCGGCATGGGCTCCCGGGGGTCCCAGCTCAGCCCGACGGCCAGGCGCAGGGCGATGAATGCGGTCAGAGCTGGCAGCGAGTCCAGCAAGGACGCAGCCAAGCGCTGCCACAACTCGGCCAAGGGTGCCTCCGGTGTGCGGGCCCGCGCGGGGCCATCTCCCTGCACCTCATCCGCGTCTTCATCCAGCAGATCCAATTCCGCCAGCGGCTTCCATTCCACCATCCCCTCCGTCCAGCCCAGATCCGTGGGCAAGAACTCGCCGCTCCTCAGCCCCTCACGCACTTGGTAGTCGGGAAAAACTCCGAGAGTCTGTTGGTCGCGAGCGAGGTGAAATGCCATGGTCAATAGAGCAACGACAGCGCCGGTGGAGCGATTTCACCCCACCGCTAGGCCGCCGCCTTCCGGCAATTAACGGCGGCTATCGGGAAAAGTCCAGCCCCGCCCCTGCGCGGTGTTGCCAAGTGGGGAAAAACCGTGGTGAACTCTCTGCCGCCCCTTTTTCATGACGACCGCAGCCACCACCTTGCTCCTCGCCCGCGTGCATGCTCGCATGTTGCGCCAACAGGCCCTGAAGCTGCTGGGAGAAAATCGTCTGATGGCTCTGACGGTCACTGCATTCCTGGGGATCTACATTTTATCTTCGTACCTTTTGGTCAGCCGAGGCATCACCTTCGTCGGCCAGCTCCCCCTGCTGGGCAGCCTGCTCACGGAGCGCCTGATCTACCTGCTGTTTTTCTTTTTCTTCGTCATGCTGGTGGTATCCAACGCCACCATCACCGGCATCGCGCTGTTTCGTCCGCGAGACACCGCCTGGCAGCACGCTCTGCCGATGCGACCCCGCGCTCTGGTCCTGTGGAAAACGCTGGAGGGCATGCTGCTGGCGAGCTGGGGCATGCTCGTGCTCAGCACGCCGATCCTGGCGGCCTTTGGTCATGTCTTCGAGGACGGCCCCACGTTTTACGCGACGGGTCTGACCGGTCTGCTCTGCATGGTCATTCTCTGCGCCAATGTCTCCACCTGGGTCCTGCTCATCCTGGTGCGTTGGGCCCGCCCCTGGTGGTGGAAGCCCGTGCTGCTCCTCGCTGTCGGCCTGCTGATCGTCGCCCTGCACCGCTTTTGGACGACGCTGCCCGAGGAAGCTCAGGCGCGCGACGTGGTGGGCAACCTCAATGAGGTGCTCCGCCATACGGAAATCTGCATGCACCCCCTGCTGCCCAGCACCTGGGTGGCCGAGGCCCTCACCGCTGCGGGCCATGGCATGATGCCCCGCTCAGGCTTCTTCCTCCTGGTGCTGGTGGCGCAGGCAGCCTTTTCCTTCGTCATCACCGCCTGGCTGGGCACCGCTCTATTCCCCGCCGCCTGGCAGAGGGTGATGACGCAAAGCGCTGCCGATGGACCCAAACGCGGCTGGCAACCCTGGTTTTCCGTCCCCCACACGCCTGCCTCAGGGCATCGCCTACGGCGCATCTTCCGGCTCGATCGACGCTCCACCGCCGTGCTCGTCAAAGACATCCGCGCCTTCCTGAGGGAGCCTGTCCAGTGGGGACAGTGCGTCCTCATCTTCGGCCTGCTCTTTTTCTACATGTCCAATCTGCGCCGACTCGGCTACGACCTCAGCCATCCGTTTTGGATCTACCTGGTCAGCTATCTGAATCTGGTGGTCTGCAGTCTGGCCCTCTCCACCCTCACCACCCGCTTCATCTACCCCCAGTTCAGCATGGAGGGACGGCGGCTCTGGATCATCGGCCCCTCCCCCGTCCCCCTCCATCGCCTGCTCGGCCTGAAGCTGCGACTCAGCGGCAGCGTCATCGCCGTCGCCGCTGGCATCCTGCTCTTCATCTCCTCCACCAGCCTCAGCCTGCCGCTCGTTGAGACCCTGTTTTTTTGTGCTGCCATCATCCTGATGAGTTATGGCCTCACCGCGCTAGCCCTCGCTCTCGGTGCTTTGGCACCCAATTTTCGCGAGCCCAATCCCGCTCGGATCGTCTCCGGCTTCGGCGGCACCCTCTGTCTGATCGCCTCCTTCATCTACATCCTCTTGAGCATCTCGATCGTCGTCGCCCCCGCCTGGAGGCAACTCCAACCCAACCCCGTCCGGACTCCTCCCCCCCATCCAGAGATAGAAAATGTTTTGTTATCCCTCGTCGGATTGGTCGCTCTGACTCTTGCTTTTGGGGCATTTCCGTATTTTCTGGCAAAAAACCGCACAAAAAAACTGGAATATTTAAGGGATCTGTAATAATTAAGGCGGCAAACCCTTCTCCCCCGCGCCGCCATGCCACGACGTTCCACCACCTCCTCCGCCGCTGCCGCAGCCGTTGCTGACTTCGACGAAATCTCTTCTCAAAACAACGTCCTGCGGTTTGACGCCTCACCCGAGCTGTCTCTCACCGTGGGCGCTGACGAAGAAGATTTGGGCGATTACGACAGCAAAGTCAAAGAAGCTCAGGAGCGCATCAGCCGCCTCCGCCAAGAGAAAGAAGAGCTGGAGCGTCAGCAGCGCCGCTTTGAGGAACTCAGGCAGAAGCAGGAAAAATTTGCCAAAGGGAAACGCGATCTGGTGGAAAAAATCGGCCGTTCCGTCACCCAGATGGATCGAGAGCTGTATGACGCGCAAAAGCTGGTGGAAGAGATTTCCTCAGCTCGCGACAGCTTCGCCGGGCACCTGGAGGTGCTGCGCAGCCTGCAGCCGGAGCGCTGGAATCGCGCTCAGATCGATGAGGAATTGGAAAATGCCCTCTCCGCCATCGAAGACGCCGAGGACGAGTACGCCAAGGGCGTGCGCCGCGTGGCCAGCTGCCGCCGCAGTGAGGCCGCAGCCCTGAGCGCACCGCATCGCGATGAGGAGGGCTTCTCCCCCACCGCCAGTCCCTTGGGCTCTGGGGCAGACACCTTCTCCGCTTGGGCCTGGCGCGGGCTGGGATTCACCCTCCCGCTGATGGGAGCCCTGCTGATCGGCCTGCTTCTGGCCAAACTTTTGTTTTAAACCTCGCACCCGCCCGCTGCACGAGCCATGTCCAACAAACGCGTACGTCCCACCCGCCTGAAGACCGCCCAGGAACTGCTCCACGGCCCCGCCCAGCCGCGGGCGAAGAGCCGCCAATTCAGTCAACGCTCGCGCCATTTGGACGATGAAATCCATCGCCTCGAGTGCGTCATCGCCGCCGTGCCGCAGATGGACGTGAAGCGCCGCCTCACCGCCCGCAACACCCTGCCTCCCGCAGATGAAATTCGCCGCCGCGCGCCGCGCCGCCTGCCCATGAGCCAACGCCAGCAGCAGCGTCGTCAACGCACCGGCCAGCTCATCCAGCTCGGCGTCTTGCTCCTTCTGGTCGCAGCGACGGCAGGCTGGCTAAAGCAGTGGCTCCAGCTCTGAGGGTCGAATCCCTCCACCGCCGTCCACCGGCGGAGCGTCGCGACCGTCTTACGGCATCCCAACCTTGTCGGGTGCCGAACGTCTCATTTTTGAGATGTCACGAGGGGGCAGGTCTTCGTTGCATTCCTTGGCCAACGCTCCCACTTTGCGCGCCCTGCCTCCATCAACCACCTCCCGATCTCCCCTTTTCTTCTCATCATGAAAATTCTCGTCACTGGCGGTGCCGGATTCATCGGCTCTCACACCGTGGAGCGCCTGCTGCGCGATGGCGCGGATCGCATCGCCATTCTCGACAGCTTCAACACCTACTACAACCCCGCCATCAAACGCGCCAACATCAGCGGCTTTCAGGACCGCGTGACCGTGTATGAAGGCGAGCTGACCGACCCGGCCTTCGTCGCCGCCACCATCGCCGACTTTCAGCCCGATACCATCATCCACCTGGCCGCGCGCGCCGGTGTCCGCCCCTCCATTGAGGCACCGGAACTCTACATCGACGTCAACATCAAAGGCACCTTCCACCTGCTGGAAAACGCCCGCCGCCACGGCACCCGTCAGTTTGTCTTCGCCAGCAGCTCTTCCGTTTATGGCGTGAACAAAAAAGTGCCTTTTTCCGAAGAGGACGCCATTTTGCAAACCATCAGCCCCTACGCCATGACCAAAATGGCCGGCGAGCAAATGTGCTCCAACTACAGCCATCTCTACGGCCTGCGCACCGTGTGCCTGCGCTTTTTCACCGTCTATGGTCCGCGCCAGCGCCCCGACCTCGCCATCTCCAAGTTCACGCGCAGCATTGAGGCTGGACAGCCCATCGACAAATACGGCGCAGGCCACACCGCGCGGGATTACACCTTCATCAGTGACATCGTCGATGGCATCATCGGCGCGGCCAACTACCAAGACGGACCGATTTGCGACATTTTCAATCTTGGTGGATCACAAACCGTCACGCTCAACGAAATGATCGCCGCCATCGAAGAGGCCGTGGGCAAAAAAGCGATCATCAACCAACTGCCCGAGCAGCCCGGAGACGTGCCGCTCACCTCCGCCGATGTCTCCAAGGCCACGCGCTTGCTGAATTTCCAGCCCACCACCCACATCGCGCAGGGCATCCCCCGCTACGTGGAATGGTTCCGGGACATGCAGTCTCGCGGCCTCGCCGTCTGCTAACACCACGCACGGCATTCAGCCGCCGAGCCACCTCACCAGTGGCTCAGATCGCGATTGAGGGCGTCCATTTCCGCCGTGAATGCCGTCCGTTCCGGCATCGGCGGAGATCCAAAGGGCACCAGTTCCACCTGCGCCTGCCGCACCGCCGTGATGCCATTGGCACCCTCAGGATTCATGATCTCCTTCCACGCACGCTCCGCAAAGCGCGCCGCCAAAATGCAGTCTTGCGGCGTCGCATGACCGCCCCGCTGCAGGTGCCCCAGCACCGAAGGCCGCACTTCCAAATCGGAAAAGGGAGAGCCCGGTCGCTGAAAATACTTCTGGAACGCATCCATCAGCACGTAAGCCCGATTTCGAGCTTGCGGAGGATCAAAATTCACCCCCTCCGCCACCAACACAATCGCGTGGGCTCGCCCGCGCGTCATGCCACCTTCAATCCGCGCCGCCAGCTCCTCCATCTTTTCATCCGTCAGAGGTCCAGGCTCCGGCGTGATCACCATCTCCGCCCCGGAAGCCAGCGCGCCCATCCTCGCCAGATCGCCACTGGCACGCCCCATCGTCTCCAGCACCATGACGCGCCGATGACTGCGCGCCGTATCGATGAAGTGATCCACCGCCCACACCAGCGTGTGCACCGCCGTATCCACCCCCAGCGCCATCTCCGTAAATTGCAGATCATTGTCGATCGTCGCCGGCACCCCGATGACCTGCAGACCACTCTCCTCCGCCAGTCGATTGGCACCCGTCAGTGAGCCATCGCCACCGACCACCACGATCGCACGCACCCCCAGCTGCTTCAGCATCTCCACCGCCTTCGCCCTCACCCCTGGCTCGTGAAACTCCAGACAGCGTGCCGAACCCAGAATGGTGCCCCCTTTCCCCATGATGCCGCTGACCGAGGCGTGATCCATCAGGATCAAATGCTGCCTTCCGTTGATCAAACCCTGCTGACCCGGAATCCGGAGGATCTCCTGCTTCAAATTCACCAGCTCCTCCGCCCCCGACTCGAGGCCCCGTGAGGCGCGCACCAGGCCGCGATAACCATCCCTCACGCCGAGCACCGGCACACCATGGCGATTGAGGCCCAGGCGCACAAAGGCCCGCAAAAAAGCGTTCATCCCAGGCGCGTCACCGCCGCTCATGAGGATCGCTACAGGTTGGTCGGAAAAGTCGGTCATGGTTGGGGAGAAGGAAAATGCGCACGGACACGCAACGGCCTCAGTCATAACTCTCCACGCTCCTCCTGCAAGCCCTCGCATGAAGACGAAAGGTGAAAACAGGAATAAAATGCGTAGCGCAAGCGGCTGGATCCGCACCCCTCCCGATCCTGCACCATCGACTCCGCGCGCCTTGCAAAGCCCCAGCAACGTATCCACAGTAGCAGGCAGACTGCTATTTTCTCCCATGATGCGCTTTTCCACATTGATCAAGCATCCCGCCGACTGGATGCAAGGCACCGGCCCGCATTCCGACATCGTCATGACCTCCCGGGTGCGCCTCGCCCGCAACCTCCGCACCGCCCCCTTTCCCGGCTTTAGCCAGGAGCACCAGCGGGTGCAGCTGCTGGAAGACGTCCGCCCCATCGTGGAAAGCCTGCCCGTCATGAAAGACGGCTTTTCCGACGACTACACGCAGCTCAGCAAAATCCGCAAACAGGTGCTCGTCGAGCGTCACCTCATCAGCCGTGAGCACGCCGCACGCTCCACCGGCTGCGCCGTCGTCGTGGATCGCCGTCAGAGCATCTCCATCATGATCAATGAGGAGGACCATTTCCGCATCCAGGGCATCCGGCCCGGGCTCGACCTGCGGCGCGCTTTTCAGCTCGTCGATGAAGCCGACACCACCCTCGAGGCCAACCTCCCCTACGCCTTCGACAGCCAGTTCGGCTACCTCACCGCCTGCCCCACCAATCTCGGCACCGGCATGCGCGCCTCCGTCATGCTGCACCTCCCCGCCCTCGTCCTCACCGAGCAGATCGGCCAGGTCGTCAAAGCCGTCGGCAAGATCGGTCTCGCCGTCCGCGGGCTCTACGGAGAAGGCACCGAAGCCCTCGGCAACCTGTTTCAAATCTCCAACCAGCATACCCTCGGTGAGACCGAATCCGAGATCATCACCCAGATCGAAAAAGTCATCGAAAGCATCGTCCGCTCCGAAAACAACGCCCGGGAAAAGCTCCGCGAAGACCACGGCGTCATGCTGCATGACCAGATCGGCCGCGCCTACGCCATCCTCCGCCACGCCTACGTCCTCAGCTCCAAAGAAGCGCTCAATCACCTCTCCCTCCTCCGTCTCGGAGCCGATCTGGACATGATCTCCGACTGCGATCGCAGCGTCCTGGACCAGCTCCTGCTCGACATCCAGCCCGCCCACCTCCAGCTCGCCGCCGAAAAGGAACTCACCCCCGAAGAGCGCGATTTGAGCCGGGCTGAAATCACCCGCGCGAGGTTGCAATCCGTCCCCCCTCCCGCTAACGTATCATTAGCAAATCCACAGCCCCCGCAAGGGGGGTCCCAAAAGGAGCCCAATGATGAATAACTTTACGCCTCGCGCCCAGCAGGTCCTCGCCCTCGCCCGCAAGGAAGCGGACCGCTTCAACCACAACTACGTCGGCACCGAGCACCTGTTGCTCGGGCTGATCAAGCTGGGCCAAGGAGTCGCCGTCAACGTCTTGCAGAAGATGGGGCTGGACCTCGATACGGTGCGCATGGAAGTCGAGCAGCAAGTCGGCTCCGGCCCCGAGACCAAAATGGTCGGCAACATCCCCTACACCCCCCGGGTGAAAAAGGTCCTCGCCCTCGCCGCCAAAGAAGCCAAAGCCCTCAACCACTCCTACGTCGGCACCGAGCACCTGCTGCTCGGCCTGCTGCGCGAGGAGAAGGGGATCGCGGCCCAGGTGCTCACCGACGCCGGGATCACCCTCGAGCAGGCCCGGGGCGAGACCCTGCGGCTCCTCGGCAGCGACGTCAACCCGGCCCAGCCCGGCGCCGCCCCGGCGGCCAGCCCCGCCGGACCCCAGTCCGTCGCGCCCAGCAAGGGCGAGAAGAAGTCGAAGACCCCCGCGCTCGATCACTTCTGCCGCGACCTCACCGTGCTGGCGGCCGAGGGCGCCCTCGACCCGACGATCGGTCGGGCGCGCGAAATCGAGACGACGATCGAGGTTCTGGCCCGCCGCAAGAAGAACAACCCGGTGCTCATCGG